>JAICGY010000236.1 GCA_025922915.1 Candidatus Methylomirabilota bacterium
GACCACGAGCGCGCGCGCCACGGCGACGCGCTGCTGCTGGCCGCCCGAGAGCTCGCCCGGGTAGCGGCCCTCGAAGCCGGCGAGCTGGACGACGGCCAGCGTGTCTCGCACGCGCCGGTCGCGCTCGGCGCGCGGCAGATCGCGCTTGAAGCGGAGGCCGTAGCCGACGTTGCCGGCGACCGTCATGTGCGACAACCCGTACAGCCGGCCCGCCGCCGCCGCCGCCCCGAAGCTCCCGGTGATCGCGGTCGGGTGGAAGGCGGGCGTGGAACGCGCCGGGGACGGCGAGGCCGACGCGGCACATCACCTCGACGGCGGCGATCAGCGCTTCCAGCGCCTGGCGCGCCGTCGCCCCGACCGCCTCGCCGACGGCCAGGGCCGAGGTGACCGCGACGCAGCCGGTGTGGACGATCGCGTCCTCGCGGGTGTCGTCGAAGTCGAGCCCGTGGGCGAGCGTCGCGTTGGCGAGCACGGCGCCGGCCGCCCCCACCCGGGTGGCGCCCCCGATGAGCGTGCTCTCCGGGGACCGCCGAGGCCGTCGGCGACGGCGAGCGCCGCCCGTCCGAAGTCCTCGCGCGAGGCGGCCAGCGCGTTGCCGATCGTGTCGAGCGCCAGCCGGCGGGCCTGCTCGACGATCGGGTCCGGGACGGCCTCCAGGCGGAGCCCGACGACGAAGCGGGCGAGCCCGCGGGCCGCGGACGACGATCCGGCCGTGCTCATCGGTCGATCGCGCCGCCCGTGGCCATGCCGCGCTCTCCTCTCCCCGGAATGGCCGGCCGGCCGCCGGGTCGGCCGGGAGTGTAGCACCCGACCGTCCCCCGTATACTCCCCCCGGGCGACCATGACACCCGCGATCGCGGCGGCCCGGGACGCGCGGATCGAGTTCCAGCTGCACCGGTACGATGTGTCCGCCCACGCCCGCGAGGGGGCCGCCGCGCTCGGCATCGATCCCGCACGGATGCTCAAGACGCTCGTCGCGGTGGTCGACGGCCACCGGGCGGTGGTCGCGCTCGTGCCCGCGCCGCGCCGGCTCGATCTCGCCGCGCTGGCGCGGGCGTGCGGGGCGGCCACGGCGGCGCTGGCGCCGACCGCGGACGCCGAGCGGGTCACCGGCTACGCCGTCGGCGCCATCAGCCCGCTGGGGCAGCGCCGGCGCCTGCCGACCGTCGTCGACGCGACGGCCACCCGGTTCACCACCGTGTACGTGGGCGCCGGCCAGGCAGGCCTCGAGCTCGAGCTTCGTCCGGAGGATCTCCTCCAGCTCTGCGAGGCGACGTCGGCCGCGATCGCGAGGTGACCGGCGGACCGGCTCACGCGGGCGGCCGTGCCTCCCCGGGCGGCACGTCGCGGACGTGCTGCGCGAAGTACCAGCGGTGCCCCTCGAGGTCGTCGGCGCCGTAGCGGCGGTCGCCGTAGAACTGGTCGGCCGGCTCCTCCAGGATCGTCGCGCCGGCGGCCTTCGCCCGCTTGAAGTGCGCCTCCACGTCGTCGACGTACACGTAGACGTTCTGCGTGACCTGGCCGAGCCGCCGCGGGTTCCGGTACTCGGGCCCGGGGTGGCCCATCATCACGACGGCGTCGGCGAGCTCCATCTCCGCATGGGCGATCGTGCCGTCCCGGCCGGGCATCCGCATCCGCTCGCGGAAGCCGAAGGCGGTGGAGAGCCAGCTCAGCGCGCGGCCGACGTCCTCGTAGTAGAGATAGGGAGTGATCCGGGGCATGTTCTCCGGGGGATTGGCAGGCATCACACACCTCCTGCACGGGTGAGCGGGCTCGCTCGTGAGCGAATCGTAGGGAGGCGGTCGCACGGTGTCAATGCGCATCGCCGCGTTGACCGCCCTCGCAGGCCCGGGTAATGTCGGCGTCCATGCCGGTCACGCTGCTCATGCTGCCCCCGCAGACGGCGATCACGCGCGAGTGGGCGGCACGCCTCGCTGACGCCGTGCCCGGGCTCGGCGTCGTGGTGGCCGACGACGAGGCCCAGGCGGCCGGCGCCATCGGCGGCGCCGATGCCGCGTACGGAACGCTGCCGGCGGCCCTGCTCGCGGGCGCGGGGAAGCTGCGCTGGCTCCAGGCGCCGCAGGCGGCGCCGCCCGCGGGCTGGTACTACCCCGCGCTGGTCGCACATCCGGTGGTCGTCACGAACTTCCGCGAGATCTACAACGACCACATCGCCGCCCACATCATGGCCTTCGTGCTCGCGTTCGCCCGGGGGCTGCACCGCTACCTGCCCCAACAGCTGCGACGCGAGTGGGATCCGGCGCCGCTCGACACCGGGGTCGTGCACCTGCCCGAGTCGGAGGCGCTGATCGTGGGCGTCGGCGGCATCGGCGCCGAGACGGCGCGGGTGGCGGCGGCGTTCGGCATGACGGTCATCGGCGTGGACGCGCGGCGCACGGACGCGCCGGCCGGCGTCGCCGCCCTGCACCCGCCCGAGGCGCTCGACGGCCTGCTGCCCCGGGCCGACTTCGTGATCCTCACCGTCCCCCACACGCCCGAGACCGAGGGGCTCATGCACCGGGAGCGGTTCCGGCGCATGAAGCGGACCGCCTTTCTCGTCAACATCGGGCGCGGCAAGACGACGCGCCTCGACGATCTGGTGGCGGCGCTGCGGGCGGGCGAGATCGCCGGGGCGGGGCTCGACGTGTTCGAGGAGGAGCCGCTGCCGGCCGAGCATCCGCTGTGGACGCTGCCCGGGGTGCTGATCACGCCGCACACCGCCGGCTACGGCCCGTACCTCGACGAGCGCCGCTTCGAGGTCCTGCTCGACAACGCCCGGCGCTTCGTGAGCGGCCGGCCGCTGCGCAACGTGGTCGACAAGTCACGCTGGTTCTGAGGAGGGAGGCGCGCGTGGAGCGACGCAGGCTCGGCCGGACGGGCGTCGAGGTCTCGCGGCTCGGCTTCGGGTGCGGCGCCGTGGGCGGCCTCATGGTCAAGGGCGGCGCCGCCGAGCAGGAGCGGGCGGTGGCGCGTGCGCTCGAGCTCGGCATCGACTACTTCGACACCGCCCCCTCGTACGGCGACGGAGCGTCGGAGCGCAACCTCGGCCGCGTCGTGAAGGCCCTTCGCGCGGCCGTCGTCGTCGGCACCAAGTTCCGCCTGGGCCCCGAGGACCGCGGGCGGATCGACGCCGCCGTCGCGGCCTCGCTCGAGGCGAGCCTGCGCCGGCTGGGCATGGAGCGCGTCGACCTGCTCCAGCTCCACAACCGCATCTCCCTCGACGGCGGCGGCCACACGCTGGCCATCGCCGAGGTCCTGGAGCGGGTGGTGCCGGCGCTGGAGCGGCTGCGGCAGCAGGGCAAGATCCGCTTCCTGGGCATCACCGCGCTCGGCGACCCCGCCGCGCTGCACCGCGCGATCGACGCCCGGGTGCTCCACACCGCGCAGGTCTGCTACAACCTGCTCAACCCGACGGCCGGCGCCGCGCCGCCGGGCGTCGCCGCTCGCGAGGACTTCGCGGGGCTGCTGGAGCGCGCGCGGGCCGCCGACCTGGGCGTCATCGGCATCCGGGTCCTCGCCGGCGGCGCGCTCAGCGGCGTGGAGGCACGCCACCCGCACGGCACCCCGTCGGTCGACCCGATCGCCTCCGGCCCGGACTACCGCGCCGACGTCGCGCAGGCCCGCCGGCTGGAGCCGCTCGTGCGCGAGGGCCACGCGGCCAGCCTGGTGGAGGCCGGCATCCGCTTCGCCATCGGCCACGACGGGATGTCGACGGTGCTCGTGGGCTACTCCACGCTCGACCAGCTCGAGCAGGCGGCCGCCGCCGTCGCCCGGGGGCCGTTGCCCCCGGCCGCCCTCGCCCGGCTCGCCGCCCTCTGGGCGGACCGCCCGGCCTGACGCCCGGCCCTCACGAGGCGCGGCGCCCCGGACCGGGATCGGCCCCGCGACGGTGTGGGAGCCGGAAGCCGGACGGCGCCCGGCTCTCGAACATCGCGCGGCCGCCGGCGGGATGCGCGAACTCGAGCCGGGTCGCGTGCAGGCAGAGGCGGCGGAGCGGATCGCGCCGGCTGCCGTGGGTGCGGTCGCCCACGATCGGGTGCCCGAGGGCGGCGAGCTGCGCCCGGATCTGGCCCCGGCGGCCGGTGACGAGCGCCAGCTCCAGCAGCGTCTCGTCCCGTCCGCGCTCGAGCACGCGGTAGTGCGTCACCGCCTCCTTCCCCTGGCGCTCCCCCCGCGCCGTCCGCACGCGGAGGGACCGGTCCTGGGCCAGCCGCGAGCGCAGCGTGCCCTCCGGTTCGCCCACGACCCCCTCGACGCGCGCCACGTACCGGCGCTCCGCCGCCCGCCGCTCGAACTGCTCCTGGAGCGCGCGCTTGACGGCCGGCGAGCGGGCGAAGACGAGGAGCCCCGACGTCTCGCGGTCCAGCCGGTGGACGACGAAGACGCGCCCGGCCCCCCGCGCCTCCAGCCAGTCGCGGAGCAATCGATACGCGGTGCGCTCCCGCTCGCGCTCGGTCGCGATGGTGAGCAGCCCCGGGGGCTTGTCGATCACGAGCAGGTGATCGTCCTCGTGCACGAGCCGGAGGGGCGCGGGGAACGGCGGCGCCGGCGGCGCCCCCAGCTCGACGCGGTCGCCGGCACCGACGGGCGCGTCGCCCCGGCGGACGACACCGCCGTTGACGCGCACCCGGCCGCCGACGATCCACTGCTTGAGCCGCCGCCCGGACGTGCCCGGGTAGAGCGCGTGCAGCCGCTCGCGGAGCGTCGCGTTCATGGGCCTGCCTCCGTCTGCCGAGGATAGGCGAGCCGGCGGGCGCCTGCTACACTCCGCGACGCCGGATATCCCCGGGAGGGCCACGATGGCGGAGACGACGAGCGACGACCTGTGCTTCATGACGGCCACCACCCTCGCCGACCACATCCGTGCGAGGAAGCTCTCCGTCACCGAGGTTGTCCGGGCCCACCTCGACCGGATCGCGCAGGTGAACCCGAAGGTCAACGCGATCATCACCCTGACCGCCGAGCGCGCCCTCGACGAGGCGCGGGCCAGGGACGCGGCCCTCGCCCGCGGCGAGGGCGGCGGGCCGCTCTTCGGGCTGCCGGTCGCCCACAAGGACCTGGTCCCCACGAAGGGCATCCGCACGACGTGGGGCTCGCCGATCTACCGGGACCACGTGCCGGAGGTCGACGGGCTCATCGTCGAGCGGCTGCGGGCGGCGGGGGCGATCACCCTCGGCAAGACCAACACCCCGGAGTTCGGCGCCGGCTCGCAGACCTTCAACGAGGTCTTCGGGCGGACGCTCAATCCCTACGACCTGAGCAAGACCTGCGGCGGCTCGAGCGGCGGCGCCGCCGTGGCCCTCGCGTGCGGGATGCTGCCGATCGCCGACGGCAGCGACACCGGCGGCTCGCTGCGCAACCCGGCCGCGTTCTGCAACGTCGTCGGTTTCCGCCCCTCCCCGGGCCGCGTGCCGGTGTGGCCCTCCGATCTCGGCTGGTTCCCGATCAGCGTGCAGGGCCCGATGGCGCGCACGGTCGCCGACACCGCCCTGCTCCTGAGCGCCATCGCCGGGCCCGACCGGCGCTCGCCGATCTCGATCGCCGAGCCGGGCGAGCGGTTCCGCGCGCCGCTCGAGCGGGACTTCCGCGGCGTGCGCATCGCCTGGAGCCGGGATCTCGGCGGGCTGCCGGTGGACCGCCGCGTGACCGCCGTGCTCGAGGCTCAGCGGGCGACCTTCGCCGCCCTCGGGGCCGTGGTCGAGGATGGCCAGCCGGACTTCGCCGACGCGCGCGAGATCTTCCAGGTGTGGCGCGCGTGGCGGTTCCACCTGCGCTACGCCGCGCTCCTGGAGCGGCACCGCCACCAGATGAAGGACACCGTCGTGTGGAACATCGAGGAGGGCGCCCGGCTCACGGGGCCGCAGATCGGCGAGGCGGAGGTCAAGCGCACGCGCATGTACCACCGGGTGCGCGAGTTCATGGAGACGCACGAGTTCCTGGTGCTGCCGGTGACGCAGGTGCCGCCGTTCGACGTCACCCAGCCCTGGGTGACGGAGATCGACGGCGTCCGCCTGCCGACCTACGTCGACTGGATGCGGACGTGCTCCGACATCACCGTGACCGGGCTGCCCGCCATCTCCGTCCCCGGGGGCTTCACGCCGGAGGGGCTGCCCGTCGGGCTGCAGATCGTCGGGCGCCACCAGGACGACTGGGGCGTGCTCCAGCTCGCCCACGCCTTCGAGCAGGCGACCGGCTTCGGGCAGCGCCGTCCGCGCGTCCCGTAGCGCGCGGCGACGCGCGGACGGCCGGGCCCGCTAGGCGCGGGCGAGGACCTGCTCGATCTCGTCGAGATGCTCGCGGCGGTGCTCGGCGCGCACGACGTTGACCGGCGTACCCGCCGCACGGTTCCTGGCGTGGAGCTCGTCCGTCAGCGTCGCGACCGCCTGATCGGTGGCCCGCGCCACCTCCAGGGCGAGCTCCGCCGCCCGGCGCGGCGGCAGGGCGAGCAGGATCGGCTTCGTGGCGTCGTTGATCCAGTCGGCGTGGACGGGGTCGTCGGTGTACTCCGGCACCGGAGCGCCGCGCGTCA
>JAICGY010000237.1 GCA_025922915.1 Candidatus Methylomirabilota bacterium
CGCCCCCCCCCCCCCGACGCTCGCACCCGCCCCGGCGAAGCCGGGGCGGGGCTCGTTACAGCGTCACACCCCTGGCCCGGCCGGAGCGGGCCAGGCGGCGGAGCGGAGGGCCGGTGAGACGCGTGAGGATCCACTCGCGGCGCAGCCCGGCGCCGAGGCGGCGGTAGAAGCGGATCGCCGGCCGGTTCCACTCCAGGACCGTCCATTCCATGCGCCCGCAGCCGCGCCGCACGGCGATCCGGGCGAGCGCGCGCAGGAGCGCGCGGCCGGCGCCCCGGCCGCGGGCCTCGGGCAGGACGAACAGGTCCTCCAGCCAGAGCGACGGGCGGCCCAGGAACGTCGAGTAGGTGAAGAAGTAGAGCGCGAAGCCGACGGGCCGGCCGCGCTCCCGGCAGATGAGCGTCTCGAAGAACCGCCGCCGCCCGAAGCCGTGACGGGCGATCCCGGCGGCGGTCGCCTCGACCTGGTGGGTAAGGCGCTCGTACCGGGCGAGCCCGCGAATCAGCCCGAGGATCACGGGAACGTCGCGGCGCGTGCCGGCGCGGATCACGAAGCGGGGTCGCGGCACGCTCAGGCCGCCGCCACCGCGATCAGCATCTCGGTGTAGGCCCGGGCCCCCTCGCGCAGGTTCTCGAGCGAGATGCGCTCGTCGTTGCCGTGGACGCGATCGAGCTCACGGTCGTCGAGGACGAAGGGCGCGAAGCCGTACGCCTGGAGCCCGCAGCGCCGGAACACCCAGCTGTCGGTGAAGCCGGTCATGATCGAGGGCGCGACGACGGCGTCCGGCGCGCGCCGGCGGAGGCTGTCGGCGAGCGCCTTGTAGAGCTCGGTGTCCGGGGGCGACAGGTTGGGGACCTTGGGCTCGCGATACGCGCTCACCTCGACCTGGTCGTCGGCCACGACCCGCCGGACCCAGTCCACCACCTCCGCGGGATCGTCGCCGGCGAGCAGCCGGCAATCGATCTCGGCGGTCGCCTCCGGGGGGATCACGTTCAGCTTCTCGCTGCCCCGCAGCATGGTGACGGCGAACGTCGTGCGCACCATCGCCGCGAACCAGCGATCGGCGAGGAAGCGCGCCCGGAAGGCGGGATCGCGCAGCGAGCGCTCGACGTCCTCGAACCCGGGCGCCCGCTCCGCCGGGAGCACGGTGCCGAGGCGGGCGAAGAACTCCCTGATCTCGGGCAGGACGCGCACCGGCCGGTCCGCGGCCAGGAGACGGCCGAGGGCCCCGATCAGGCGATGCGGCGCGGTCTCCGGCCACGGCATGGATCCGTGGCCGGGGTCCGCGCGGGCGGTGAGGCGGAGCGGCAGCCCGGTCTTCTCGGAGATGAAGATGGTCCCGAGCGGCGCCCGGAAGTGCGGCGAGGTGTGGATCCAGCCCAGCTCGGACAGCGAGTACTCGCAGCCCTCGAGCCAGGCCCGCCGGTGCTCGGCGACCCAGCGCGCACCGAAGGCGCTTCCCGCTTCCTCGTCGGCGGTCGCGAGGAGCACGAGATCGCGCTTCAGCGGGACGCGCGCGCGGCGCAGGGCCAGCACGGCGGCGAGCTGCAGGATGCCGGTGGACTTCATGTCGATGGCGCCGCGGCCGTAGAGGAAGCCGTCGCGCACGACGCCCCCGAAGGGGTCCACCGACCAGTAGCGCCGATCGGCGTACACGACGTCGACGTGATGATGGAGGAGGATGCCGGGGAGCGCCCCGTTCCCGCGGACGCGCGCGACCAGGTTCGCACGCCCGGGCGCCGACTCCGCCACCTCGCAGGCGATGTCGGCGTCGGCCAGGACCTGGGCGAGGAACGCCGTCCCCGCCGCCTCGTTGCCGGGCGGATTCGTCGTGTCGACGGCGAGGTAGCGCCGCAGCAGATCGATCGTCTCATCACCGAGGGCCTGCCAGTCGATCATCGCGTCGTCTCCTCGGGGCCGGGCGATCGTAGCAGCCGGGTGGGCGCCCGGGAGGGGCCCCCGGCCACCGCGAGCGTGGCCACCATCTCGTGGCGCTCCCCGGGCGCCAGCCGGAGCGCGTCGTCGGCGGCGTTGGCCGTCTCCACGCAGAGCAGGTGCCGCCACTCGCCGGGACCGAGGTCGGGCACGGCGGCCGCCCTCTCTGCCCCGGGGTTCCACACGACGGTCGTGGCCGAGCCGTGCTTGTCGATCACCAGGCGCCGGTCGTGCACGGGATCGTCGACGACGCAGCGGCCGCGCGTGCCGACGTAGACCCGGTCCGTCTCGGCGACGATCCGGAGGCTCGCCTCGTCCTGTCGCTTGCGCCGCATGCCGTCCGTCTTGTCGATGAAGGACGCGCCGGCCAGCCCCTCGACCGTCACCGCCGTCACGTCACCAACGGCGAGGTACGTGTGCAGGGCGTTCTCGAAGGCCCACGGTTCGCTCGACGTGTTCACGACCTCGAGGGCGAGCGTGAGGGTGCTGGCGAGCGTGATCCGGTAGCGCAGGAGGAAGTCGTGCCGCCACAGGCGGCGCGTCGTCTCGTCCGCCTCCAGCAGCAGCGTCAGGGTCACCGCGTCCCCCGCCTGCTCCACGGTGTCCAGCCGCCAGGGCCGCGTGCGCGCGAAGCCGTGCGCGGGCGCCGTCGGCGCCCCGGCCCGGGTCGCGAACCAGGGAAAGACGACCGGCACCCCGCCCCGGATGGGCCGCCCCGGGGCCATCTCGGCGCGAGTCGACAGGAACAGCACGGGAGTGGCCCCCCGTGGCTGCCAGTGCGTCACGTGGGCGCCCTGCAGGCAGACCCCCGCGTCCCCGTGAGCGGTGGTGAGGGTGGCACGGGCGAGCCCGCCGGGCCCGGTGGTGACGCGGACCGGCGTGTCGTGACGGGAGAAAGCCATTGCCCGCAGGGTACCGCGAGGGATCGCTCCCCGCCCCACGAGGGCGGGACGGCCCGGCCCGCGTGCCGCCCAACGTGTTGTGCGCCCGGCGTTTCTTGACTTGGCGCGCGGCGAACGACTAGGCTCGGTGACAGGCCTCCACGCCACGTGCCGGGCGCACCCGGCGCACCCGCTCCGAAGGGCAGGGCATGGCGAAGCTCGACGCATTCTTCAAGCTCATGTTCGACACCGGCGCCTCCGACCTGCACATGGTGGCCGGGCAGCCCCCGATCCTCCGCGTGCACGGCGACCTCGAGCGCGTGAAGTACGACCCGCTCGAGGACGAGATGCTGCGCGCCATGCTCTACGAGATCGCGCCCGAGCAGAAGATCAAGGTCTTCGAGGAGACCGGGGACGTGGACTTCGGCTACGAGATCCCCGGCGTCGCCCGCTTCCGGGCCAACTACTTCATGCAGAAGTACGGCTGCGGCGCCGTGTTCCGCCAGATCCCGACGAAGGTGATGACCGCCGACGATCTCGGGCTGCCGCCCATCCTCAAGAAGGCGGCGATGCTCCACAAGGGCCTCGTGCTCGTGACGGGCCCGACCGGCAGCGGCAAGTCCACCACGCTGGCCGCGATGGTCGATCACGCCAACAAGCACCGCAAGGACCACATCATCACCATCGAGGACCCGATCGAGTTCGTGCACCACAGCCAGGGCTGCCTGGTCAACCACCGCGAGGTCGGGCACCACACGCGGTCGTTCTCGGCGGCCCTGCGCGGCGCGCTCCGCGAGGACCCGGACATCGTCCTGGTCGGCGAGATGCGTGACCTCGAGACGATCCGCCTGGCCCTGGAGGCGGCCAACACCGGCCACCTCGTCTTCGGCACGCTGCACACCACGAACGCGGCCAAGACGATCGACCGCGTCATCGAGGTCTTCACCGCCGACGAGCAGGCCCAGGTCCGCAACGGGCTGTCGACCGGCCTGAAGCTCGTGGTGGCCCAGAACCTCTTCAAGCGCGTGGACAAGAGGGGGCGGTGCGCGGCGCTCGAGATCCTCGTCGGCACGCCGGCCGTCGGCAACCTGATCCGGGAGGGCAAGACGGTCCAGATCCCGTCGATGATCCAGACCGGCAAACAGTTCGGCATGCAGACCCTCGACGACGCGATCATGGGCGTCCTCCAGAAGGGCTGGATCAGCCCCGAGGAGGCGTACGACAAGTGCATCGACAAGAGCAAGTTCCGGCCGCTGCTGAAGACGCCGCCGGACGAGCTGAACCAGTAGGGGGCGCGTCATGCGAAAGCCCGAGATCGACGACCTGCTGTCGGTGATGCTCGAGTCGCACGACAACGTCTCCGACCTGAACCTGACCGTGGACCGGCCGCTCCAGGTCGAGTCGGCCGGCGAGCTCGTCGCCGTCCCCGTCGATCCCCCGATCGAGAGCCTGACGCCGTTCCAGACGGAGATCTTCGCGCTCAACATCCTGCAGGGGGACCGGCGGCTCACCGACGTGCTCGTCCGCACGGGCTCCTGCGACACGTCCTACTACTTGCCCGGGCGCGCCCGGTTCCGCGTCAACGTCTTCTTCCAGCGGGGCACGCTGTCGCTGGTGCTCCGGAAGCTCGAGACCCAGATCCCGACCATCGACAGCCTGCGCCTCCCCGACGCTTTCCGGCGCATGCCCGACGAGAAGAACGGGCTCATCCTGATCACCGGCGCCACCGGCTCCGGCAAGACGACCTCGCTGGCCGCGCTCCTCAACGAGATCAACGACACGAAGCCGGTGCACATCGTGACGCTGGAGGACCCCGTCGAGTACGTGCACGTGAGCCGCAAGGCCACCTTCAACCAGCGCGAGCTCGGGCACGACTTCGACAGCTTCGCGACCGGCCTGCGCGCCGCGCTGCGCCAGGCCCCCAAGGTCATCCTCGTCGGCGAGATGCGGGACCGCGAGACGGCGGAGCTGGCGCTGCGGGCGTCGGAGACCGGTCACCTCGTTCTGTCGACGCTGCACACGGTGACGGCCGGCCAGGCCATCAACCGCATCGTCGGCATGTTCGAGCGCGACGAGGAGCGGCAGGTGCGGCTGCGGCTCGCCGACACCGTCCGCTGGGTCGTGGGCCAGCGCCTGGTCCCCAAGATCGAGGGCGGGCGCTGGGCCGTCCACGACATCCTGGCCAACACGATCCGGACCAACGAGCTCATCCTCAACGGCGAGAGCGAGGGCAAGACCTTCTACGAGATCCAGGAGGTGGGCGAGCCGTCCGGCATGATGACCTTCGACCAGTCGCTCATCCAGTCCTACGAGCAGGAGCTGATCACGGAGGACACGGCGGTGGCCTACGCCACCCGCAAGGCGGTGGTGCAGCGCGGGATCGACACGCTCAAGCAGCGGCGGGGCGAGCGGACGAGCGACATCGAGGGGCTGCGGCTCGACACCGACTACAACCGGTCGGTCTTCGGGGGGCGCAAGCGATGAGCCCCGAGACGGCGGCGCCCGAGTTCGAGACCCGGTACGCGCTCGTCTGCTCCGACTCGGCCGAGCGCCTGCCGACCGTCAAGGCCGCGCTGGAGAAGGTGGGCTTCACCATGCTGCCGATGAAGGCGGCGGACGACGCGCTCCAGCGGATGCGGCGGGACACGTTCGAGGTGGTCGTGGTCGACGAGCAGTTCCCGGGGGCCACGCCGGCCGAGCATCCCGTGCTCGCCGGCATCCACCTCCTGCCCATGAGCCAGCGCCGCTACATGTACGTGGTCCTCATCGGGCGCGAATTCAAGACGTTCGACAACATGATGGCGCTGGCGCGCAGCGTGAACGCCGTGGTGAACGTGAACGACCTCCCGCACCTGCCCGCGATCCTCCGCAAGGGGATCACCGACCACGTGGAGTTCTACCGGACCTTCCGCCAGGCGCTGGCCGAGGCCGGCCGGCGCTGATCCGCCCGGCCGCCGTCAGCGCGGGCGGCCGAAGAACGTGGGGGCCGGCTCCGGCGCGGGTGGCGCGGCGGCGGTCCGGGCCTGCGGCGGGGCCGGGCGCTTGAGGGTGAGCGCGAGCTCGTAGCGGCGGTCGTTGCTCGGGTCGGCGTTGAAGACCGCGATCCACGCGCCCCCGAACTCCTTGCCCAGCTTCTCCAGCGTCGTGCCGCCGACGCGATGCTTGCGCGGCTCCCGGACCTCGCCTTCCCCGGCGGGCAGGACCGCGATCCACGCCTGGTCGGCCGGAGCGTCGTTCGCCTTCAGCCGGATCTCGACGTCGGGCGGCACGCTGAGCTCTCCCTCCACGACGAGCGTGAAGAAGCGGACCGTGAGCGGGCCCAGCGCGAACGTGAACAGGTGGGGGCCCCGGCGCTCGGCGGGCTCGGTGAAGGTCTCCGTCCGGGCCTCGTCGGCGCCCGGCTCCTCGTCGCGCACGATCTGGCGCGTCTCCTCCTCGGTCTCCACGAGCCCGCCCTGCACCCACGGGTCGACGTCGGGAAGCGCGCTGTTCAGGATCTCGCGCACGAAGTCCGGATAGGTCTTGTAGAGCCGACCCTCGGCCACCAGGTACAGGTAGAGCTCCTGGCCGAGCGGATAGGAATCGTCCAGGCCGCGGGCGGTGAGCTGCGGGTTGAGGCGCCCCAGCGCCTCGTGCACGAACCCGCCTTCCTGCCGCTCCACGTGCTCCAGGAGC
>JAICGY010000238.1 GCA_025922915.1 Candidatus Methylomirabilota bacterium
GCGGACCGTGGCGGTCACGTACGCGTCGCGCAGCTGCAGGCCGTCGTCGCGCGCGACCGACGTCGGCCGTGTGGAGAACCCCGCGTGATGCAGCGCCTCGAACAGCCAGTCGCCGCTGCGGTCGCCCGTGAACATGCGACCAGTGCGGTTGCCGCCGTGCGCCGCCGGCGCCAGCCCGACCAGCAGCAGGCGGGCGCGCGAGTCGCCGAGGCCGGGCAGCGGACGCGCCCAGTAGCGCTGCCCGGCGTAGCGTGGCGGCGGCGTCACGGCGACGGCCTCCCGGTGCGCGACGAGGCGGGGGCAGAGGCGGCAGCGGACGATCCGGGCCCCGAGCGCCGCGAGAGCGCCCACCGTGTCGGTCGTGCGCCTTTCCAACGCCGTGCGATTGTGACACGTTGGGGGGCGATGGCGCCACCACGATCGCGCCCGCGCCGCGTCCCGGCCCTCATCGTGCACGGCGGCGCCGGCGCCACGCCCACGGACGGGCGCGAGGAGCTGCGCGAGGGGGTCCGGCGCGCGGTGCTGGCCGGCTGGCACCTTCTCGCCGAGGGCGGCCGCGCCCTCGACGCGGTGGAGGCGGCGGTCCGCGCGCTCGAGGACCATCCCCGCTTCAACGCGGGCCAGGGCTCCGTGCTGACCGCGCGGGGCACGGTCGAGATGGACGCCTCCATCATGGAGGGCGACCGGCTGCGCTGCGGGGCCGTGGCCGCCGTCAGCCGCGTCTCGAACCCGGTCACGCTGGCCCGCCGGGTCATGGAGGACACGCCGCACGTCCTGCTCGTGGCCGACGGCGCTCACGCCTTCGCCCGCGAGGTCGGCGTGCCGGAGATCGATCCCGCCACCCTCGTCACGGAGCGGCAGCGCGCGCGCCTCGCCGCCGCCGGGGCCCGCGGGACCGTGGGCGCCGTCGCGCTCGACCGGCACGGCACCGCGGCCGCCGCCACCTCGACGGGGGGGATCTCCGGCAAGCGACCCGGGCGCGTCGGGGACAGCGCGCTGGTCGGCTGCGGGACGTACGCCGACAGCACGCTCGGCGCCGCCTCGTGCACGGGCGACGGCGAGGCCATCATCCGCGTCGTCCTGGCCCGTCGCGCTCTCGATTACCTGAAGGAGGCCGACGACCCCCACTATGCGGCGAAGGTGGCGGTCGACCTCCTCGTGGAGGAAGGCCGCGGCGGGGGCGGCCTCATCCTGGTGGACTGGCGGGGCCGCATGGCGTACGCACACTCGACGCCGCTCATGCCCGTGGCCCTGATGTCGCCGGCGCTCGCCGAGCCGGAACTGCCCTTCTGAGCGCGCCCGCCGCGCAGGCCGTCCGGCTGGCCGACGTCGAGGTGGCCCGCGCCCGGCTCCGGGGGGCCATCCACGAGACGCCGTGCGCCTTCTCGCAGACGCTCTCGGAGCTCAGCGGCGCCCGCTGCTGGGTCAAGCTCGAGAACCTCCAGATGACCGGCTCCTTCAAGGAGCGCGGCGCCGCGAACCTCCTCCTGCAGCTGGACGCGGAGGAGCGGGGCCGCGGTGTCGTCGCGGCGAGCGCGGGCAACCACGGCCTGGCCGTGGCGTTCCACGCCGCCCGCCTGGGCATCCCGGCCACGATCGTCATGCCGGCGTGGGCCCCGCTCATCAAGGTGACGTCCGCCCGCCGTTACGGCGCCGAGGTCCTCCTGCAGGGCGAGAACTACGACGAGGCGTACGAGCACGCGCGGGCGCTGGCCGACGGGAGGGCCGCCGTCTTCGTGCATCCCTTCGACGACGCGCGGGTCATCGCCGGCCAGGGCACGCTGGGACTCGAGCTCCTCGAGCAGGTGCAGGGGCTGGACGCCGTCGTGGTGCCCGTGGGCGGCGGCGGCCTGGTCGCCGGCGTGGCCACTGCGGTCAAGGGCCGGCGCCCGGAGACCCGGATCATCGGCGTGCAGACGGCGGCAATGCCGGCGATGTGCCGCTCGCTCGAGGCGGGCCGGCCGGTCCGGGTGCCGGCGGCGCCGACGATCGCCGACGGCATCGCGGTCCGCCAGGTGGGAACGCTCACCTACCCGGTGGCGGCGGCCCTGGTGGACGAGGTGGTGGCCGTCGACGACGAGGAGATCGCGGCCGCCGTGCTGCGCCTGCTCGAGGTCGAGAAGACCGTCGTCGAGGGCGCCGGCGCCGTGCCCCTGGCCGCCCTGCTCGAGCGGCCGCTCGGTGTCGCCGGCCGCAACGTCGTCCTCGTCCTTTCCGGCGGCAACATCGACGTCACGATGGTCGCGCGCATCATCGAGCGCGGGCTCGTGAAGAACGGTCGCCTGGTGCGCCTCGGGGTGGTTCTTCTCGACCGCCCCGGCGCCCTCGGTCGCCTCGCGGCGCTGATCGGCGAGGAGCGCGCCAACATCCTCCAGATCGAGCACGACCGGGCGTTCTCGCGGCAGGCCATCGGGATGAGCGAGGTCGAGCTGACGCTGGAGACGTCCGGGCGGGACGAGATCGACGCGCTCAAGCGGCGGCTCGAGGCCGCCGGCTACACGCTGGAGGAGCGCGGCCCCTGACCGGCCAGCGTCGACCCGGCGGGCAGCGCGGCGACGATGGCCGCCCGGGTGCGGGCGCCGAGGTCGGCGGCGGCGCGCCGGGCGTCCAGGGCGGGGTCGGGGCGGAGGGGGGCGTGATACGTGATCGTGATCCGACCGCGTCGGGGCAGGGCGCGCCCGGGCGGCCACGCGGCATGCCCGCCATCGATCGTCACCGGGAGCACCGGCGTCCCGAGCGACACGGCGAGGCGAAAGGCGCCCGGCCGGAACCGTCCCACCGTGCCGTCGACGCTCCGCTCGCCCTCCGGGAAGATCATGAGCGCCGCGCCCTGCCGCAGCAGCCGCACCGCCTCGCGCGTGGCCCGCGGGTCGCGCCCGTCCACGTCGACGGGGAACGCCCGCAGCAGCCGGATGAGCCGCCCGAAGACCGGGATGGCGAAGAGGCGGTTCCAGGCCATGTAGTGGACGGGGCGCCGCACCGGAATCGTGACGAGCGGCGGGTCGGCGTAGGTCTGGTGGTTGGGCGTGATGATGAGGGGCCCCTCGGGGGGGATGTGCTCCGTGCCGTGAAGCGTCAGGCCGAGCCACGCCCGGCAGAGCGCATGGACGCCGGGGCGGGCGAGGTCGAGGACGGGCGTGCGTGGCCGCACGACCCTAGCGTACAGAAAAACGGCGGGACCCGGCCGGCCCCGCCGCGTGACGTGCCTTCCAGGTCGTGCGGCTACTCCTCGTCGATGCCGACCTCGACCTCCTCCAGCGCCCCCACGCGCCGCCCCTCGCGCTCGATGCGGTCCTGGCAGCGCACGCAGGTCAACACCTCGGGCATCGCGCGCAGCCGAGCGGGAGCGATCATCTCCCCGCACTCCACGCACCGCCCGTATTCGCCCTCGTCGAGGCGCTCGAGCGCCGCGGTGATCCGGTTCACTCTGTCGACCAGCAGCTCGCGCGTCGCGAAGCCGATCTCGCGCTGCTCGTTCACCTGGATCTCGTCCACCTCGTCGGCGAACCAGTGCTCGCCGCCGGGGCCGAGCAGCTCCTCGAGCGCGACGGCTCCACCCATCTGGCGCAGCCGTCCCACGGCTACCTTCAGGTCCGTCTCGAGTCGCGTCCGGATGTCCATTCTGTCCTCCTCGTAGCGTGGCCACCCGCGTGGTGCAACGCGTATGCCGAGGCTCTGACGGGCCGGACCCGGGAGAAATTCACGGCCGAGGGGCCACCCCGGGAGACCCTTGGGGCGTGGAATCCGGGCAGGATGCCCGGATATCCGGCATCTCCCGACGATGCCCTTGACATATTTCGTCAGGGCTGAGTCGAGATGTCGCGAGCGATCACGTCCCCCGGACGACCGACTCCTGGAGCCAGACCGCCTCCTCGACCGTTCGGAGCCCGCGGCGCGCGAGCTCGGGGAGGAGCGCGGTCAGGATCCGGCCGGCCGCGATCGCATCTCCCTCGGCCGTATGGCGGCCCACCACCGCGACGCCCACCCGGGCGGCGACGGCGTCCAGGCCGAGGTCGCCCCAGCCGGCGTGCAGGGCCGCGGCCAGCCGCCGGGTGTCCAGGGCCAGCGGCCACAGCGGCGGGAGGCCGGCGGCCCGGCGCGCGCGCCCGATCACCGCGAGATCGAAATCCACCCCGTGGCCGACGAGGACGCGCCCCGCGCACACGTGCTCCAGCGCGCGCACCACCTCGCTCGCCGCGGGGGCGTCGACGACGGCCTCGTCGGTGATCCCGTGAATGGCCGTCGAGGCGGGCGGGATGGGCCGGCCGGGGTTCACGAGCGTCACCACCCCGTCGACGGGCTCCCCGTCCACGAAGCGAACGGCGGCGGCGGCCACGATCACGTCCGCCCGCGGGTCGAGCCCCGTCGTCTCGAGGTCGAGCGCGACGAAGCTCTGGGCGAGCCCGGCGAGCGGCCGGCCGCCGCTCAGGCCTCGCCAGCGCCACAGGGGGGCCAGCCAGCTCACCCGACGAGGTCGGTCGCGAACCGCTCGGCGAGGCCGGCCTGGACCCGGGCCACGGTGCGGAGCGCATCGCGGAAGAGCAGTGCGTCCGCGCGCGACAGGCGCGCCGGGTCGACGTGGTTGTCGACCGGCTCGCCTCGCGCTGCCTGCTCCAGCTGGTGTACCAGCCGCAGGCGTAGCAGGTGCTGGTAGGCGTCGATGATCTCCTGCGCCTCGGCCTCGCCGTAGAGCCCGGCGGCGGCGGCGGCCTGGAAGCGGTCGATCGTGCCGGTCGCCGCGATCCCCTGCTCCAGCGCGACCACCCGCGCGGCGCCGACCAGGTGGAGCATCCCGGCCGCCTTCACGTCCACCCGACCCCGCCGGGGCCCGCTCGGCTCCACCGCGATGTTGCGAAAGACGGTGAGCGGCAGCCGGCGGCGGACCACGTCATGCGCGAGGAGCCGCAGGAAGAGCCGCTGGCCCGGCGCCTCCTCGCGCACGATCCCGGCCAGCCGCGCCCCGAGCGACGTGTCCCCGGCCAGAGGGCGCAGATCGAAGTAGACGGAGGCGGAGAGGAGCTCCTCGGGCGCCGGGCGCGCCATCCATGCCCGGAAGTACCCCGACCACACGCTCAGCGGCTGGCACCACCGCGGGTTGGAGGCCATCGCGTCGCCCGGGCAGCGCGGGAACCCCACGGTGACGAGCGCCTCGATCACCTCGCGACCGAACCGGCCGTAGTACGCGGCCGCGGCTGCCCGTGCCTCCTCCGGCCCGTCCGCGTACACGAGGCCGTTGTCCTGATCCGTGCGGAGCGTCTGCTCGCGTCGCGCCTCGCTGCCGAAGGCCAGCCAGGACCACGACCCGGGCGGCCGGCCGGCGCCCGCGGCCGCCAGCCGCTCGCCGACGAGGTCCAGCGTCCGCAGCACCAGCCGGTCGTTCAGCTCGGCGACGATCCGGCCGATGTCGCCGGCGCCGACGTGTTCGTCGACCAGCCGGCGCACGAGGCCCGTGACGCGGGCCGCGTACGCCGGCAGCGCGGCGAGCGACGGTGCCCGCGCGATGTCGCGGGCCAGGCTCACGGGATGGGCGGCGGTGAGCGCGAGGACGTCCCGGCTGGACACGACGCCGGCGAGACGTCCGCCCTCGACGAGGACGACGTGATGGATCTCGTGCCGGGTCATGGCCAGGACGACGTCGAAGGCGAAGGCGTCGGGCGGCAGCGTGACGAGCGGCGCCGACATGACGGCCCGGGCCGGGGTCACCCGCGGGTCCCGCGCCTCGGCGACCACCTTCCCGCGCAGGTCACGGTCGGTGACGATGCCGACGGGCGCGCCCTCGGCGTTCACCACGACGACGGAGCCCACGCGCTCCGCGGAGAGGCGGCGCGCGACGGTGGAAGCCGGGGTGTCCGCCTCGCACGTGACGGGCGCGCGCGCCACCAGGTCGCGGGCGCGGCGGACGAACAGCGACAGTCGGTCGCCGCCCTCCGGCTCGCCGGCGCTCATCCCCGCCGCCACGCCGCCTCCTCCTGGCGCGCGTCGACGCCCAGGACGACCACGATCCCGAGGACGGCGGCGACGATCGTCGCCACCTGCCCGAGCACGAGCGTCAGCATGGCGGGCCCCAGGTCGAGCGTCCGGCCGCTCGCGAGCGCGAGGACACGGCTGGCCGCCTCGAGGACGAGGGCGACGAGCAGCCCCGCCCACCACCAGGCCACGCGGATCGGCATCCGGTGCGCGCGCCAGGCGCCGCCGGCCGGGAGACGCGGGTCGCTCGCATTCCACAGCTCGCGCAGCGGCCGCAGCAGCATGGCGCCGGGGAGGAGGAGCGTCCGCATCGCGTCACGCGGAGAATACCGGAGCCCGGTGGCGCCCAGCGCCAGGAGATTCTCGTGCGCCCGCCGGACCCAGCGCAGGACCACGAGGGCCGTGCCCGCCCAGAGCACCCCCTGAGCGGTGCGCAGCACGGCGACCTGGCTCAGGTGCGCGGCGAGCAGCGGCCGGTAGTCGGCCTTGCCGGCGAGCGCCCGCCAGACGAGCTCGACGAA
>JAICGY010000239.1 GCA_025922915.1 Candidatus Methylomirabilota bacterium
GGCCGACGTCCGGTCCGAGCTCAAGCGCGTGCTCGGGCTGCTGGAGCCGGCGATCATCCTGGCCATGGGCGCGGTGGTCGCGTTCATCGTCGTGGCGATGCTGCTCGCGATCTTCTCGATCAACGAGCTGCCGCTGTGAGCTTCTCACTCCGGCGACCGGGGACGGGGGCTGGGGGGCATGCCGGCTCGACCACGCTGCCCGACGACGCGGTGCGCCTGTCGGCAGGCCACGATGATGGTTCGGCTCCGACACGACGCCCAGAAGACACGGGTCTCGCCGGGGTGCCCCCCTCCGCCCCCGCCCCACCGCCTCGGTGGGCGGTCACGGGACGGCTCGTTGGTCGGAGGACGCGGGCGGCGATCGGACGACGATGGGCGCTTGTTCGCGGGCAGCGGGGATTCACCTTGATCGAGCTGCTCGTGGTCATCATCGTGCTGGGGTTGCTGGTGGGGCTGGTGGGGCCGCGGTTGTTCGGGCGGGTGGGGCAATCGAGGACGGCGGCGGCCCGGGCGCAGATCGAGCTGCTGGGGGCGGCGCTGGACGGGTACCGCCTCGACGTGGGCACCTACCCGGCCACCGCCCAGGGGCTGGAAGCGCTGGACCGCAATCCCGGCGTGCAGAACTGGAACGGCCCGTACCTCAAGAAGGCGGTGCCGAAGGACCCGTGGGGGAACCCCTACAAGTACCGGTGCTGCCCCGGGCAGCACGGGGAGTACGACCTGTGGTCCGAGGGCGCCGACGCCGCGCCCGGCGGCGAGGGCGAGAACGGCGACGTCGTCTCGTGGAGCGGCGAGGCGCGCTGATCCCGGGCGCCCGGCCGGCCGGCGCCCGCGGCTTCACGCTGCTCGAGCTGCTCGTGACCCTCGCGGTGCTCGCCCTCGCGGTCGGGCTCACGCTGCCCCTCCTCGGGCGCTCGACGGAGACGATCCGGGCGCGCGCGGAGGTCGCCGCCTTCTCGGCGCTGCTCCGCCACGCCCGCGAGCGCGCCATCACCACCCGGCAGGCGCACGCCGTCGTGGTCGAGCCCGCCCGGCACCGCGTGGTGCTGCGTGCGGGCGGGCCGGAGGGCGACGTGCGCGAGGTCCGGGGGCTGCCCGCCCGGCTCACGATCGTGGCGCACCCGCCGCCCGCGCTCACCGTGCGGTTCGAGCCGCAGGGCGCGTCGAGCGGGGGCGAGTTCCGGATCACCTCCGGATCCGTCGTCTACCGGGTCACCGTCGACGCGCTCACCGGGCGCGTCCGGAACGTGCGGCAGTGACGGCGCGCCCGGCGGCGGGCTTCACGCTGCTCGAGGTGCTCGTGGCCCTCGCCATCCTGAGCCTCACGGTCGTCGTCGCCATCCAGGGGTTCGCCCAGGGGTTGCGCCTGCTCAAGCTGTCGGGCGAGCACCAGCGCGCCGCGCTGCTCGCCGACCAGAAGATCCGCGAGGTCGTGCGGCCGGAGGCGGGCACCGAGGAGGGCAGCGAGGACGGCTTCACCTGGCAGCGCACGGTGAGGGCGATCGAGACGCCCGAGCTCGTGCAGCCCGGCACGCCCACGGCCTGGAAGGTCTACGAGCTCGACGTCCAGGTCACCTGGGGGCACGGCCGGCGCGCCGTCAACCTCACGACGCTGCGCACGGTCCCCGCCGCCGAGGAAGGAGAGCCGGGGCCCCGATGACCCGCCGCGCGCAGGCCGGCTTCACGCTGCTCGAGGTGCTCGTCGCGCTCGCCATCGTCGGCGCGCTGCTCACGATCGCGTTCGGCGGCCTCCGCGTCGCCATGGCGGCCTGGGAGCAGGGCGAGAGCCGCGCCGCCGCCCACCAGCACGTGCGCACGCTGGCCGTGTCGGTCGGCCGGGCGCTGGCCGCCGCCTACCCCTATCGCGCGCCGCGCGGGGAGGCGCCGGGGGCGGAGCTCCTGTTCGGGGGCACGGACCAGAGGGTGGAGTTCGTGACCCAGGCGCCGCCGTTCGCGGGGGCGACGCCGGCCGCGTTCACGGCCGTGGTGCTGTCGCTGGACGAGGGCGCCACGCCCGGCCTCGTCGTCCGCCAGCGGATCCTGCCCAACCGGGAGCCCTTCACCGACGCGGAGGAGGTCTTCCGGGATCCGAGCGTCACCACGCTCGAGGTCCAGTACCTCGACGAGGACGCGTGGCGCGACGACTGGGAGCCGTCGGAGACGCGCGCCATGCCGCGCGCGGTGAAGCTCGTGCTCGGCGGCACCTTCGACGGCCGCGCGGAGCGGATGACCCTCACCGTGCCGCTGCGGGTGGCGCCGCCGCGATGACGGACCGCCGGGGGTTCGCGCTCCTCGCCGTGCTGCTGGTGCTGTCGTTCGTCTCCGTGATCGGCGCCGAGTTCGCGTTCTCGATGCGCCTGGAGGCGACCGCCGCGCGCAGCTACAAGGAGTCGCTGATCGCGACGCACCTGGCGGAGGCCGCCGTCGAGCACGCCGTCCGCGAGCTCGCCGCCGACTTCGCCTACGTGGGCCTGGCGCGCGAGGGCGACTGTCCGATCATTCTCGTGACCCAGGACCGGATCGTCCGCGACCGCCTGCCCCACCGCGACGTGCCGCTCGGCGCCGGCCGCTTCTCGTACTGCATCAGCGACGAGGAGGCCCGGCTGAACCTCAACGCCGCGCCCCCCGAGCGGGTGGGCAGGCTGCTGGAGACCCTCGGCCTGGACAAGCTGGCCCGGGACCCGATCGTCGACAGCCTGCTCGACTGGCGCGACGCCAACGAGGAGCACCGCCTCAACGGCGCCGAGAGCGAGGACACCTATCTCGAGCGCCCGACGCCGTACCGGTCGAAGAACGGGAACCTCGACGCCCTCGGCGAGCTGCTCCAGGTCAAGGGCATGACCCCGGCGCTGCTGGACGGCGACGAGGGGCGCCCCGGACTCGCCGCCCTCGCGACGGTGAAGACCCCGGGCCAGGTCAACATCAACACCGCCCACCTGGAGGTGCTCCGGGCGCTCGGGTTCTCGGACGCCGAGCTGAGCGAGATCGAGCGGTCGCGGCGCGAGACCCCCTACGTGCAGGTGCCGGGCCGGTTCGCCGGGCGTGGCCTCACCGTCACCAGCCGGACCTTCCGGATCGACACCGAGGGTATCGTGGACGGGCGCGTCCTCGCGCGGGTCCGCGCCGTGGTCCAGAAGCGGGCCGGAGCCGGGGGCGCGAGCCTGGCGGTCCTGGAATGGACGTATCGTTGAGCTTGGAACTTCTGCCCGATCTCACTTAGGCTTTCAGCCATGGAGTTCAGCCTGCGCTTCAATGCGGTTCGTCTGGGGGTCGTCGTGCTCGCCGATCGGCTCGTGGTCGCGGCCATCCGCGGCGGCTCGGCGCAGACGTTCGTGGTCGACGCCGAGCAGCCGGGGGTCGTGCTCCGCGAGGAGCTGGCCCAGCGACACGTGGCCGCGCGCGCCGCGGCGGTCGCGCTGGCACGGTCGGCGGTCTTCGTGAAGGTCATCGAGCTCCCCGTCGTCGGCGGCGACGTGCACGAGGTGGTGCGCCTGAACCTGGACGCGCACCTCCCGTTCGCGGCCGACGACCCGGCCTTCGACTGGAAGCCCATGCCGGAGACGGCGCGCGACCGTCGCGATGCCACCCTGCAGCGGGTGCTGGTGGTGGCCGCGGAGCCTCGCGTCGTCGACGGCGCGCTGCGGCTCGTCGGCGAGGCCCGCCTGCGCCCGCGGTCGCTGACGGTGGCCGCCCACGACCTGCTCGCGCTCGCCCGCCCGACGCGCCGCGCGCGTGTCGTCTGGCTGCATCGCGCGGGGAGCGCCGTGGACCTGCTCTGCCTGCAGGGCGACGCGCTCGTCCTCAGCCGCGCGCTGCCACCCGTCGAGGGACCTCGGCTGGCCGACGAGGTGCGCCGATCGCTGATCGCCGCGGACTGGCGGGGCTGCGACGCCGTCTGGGTCTCCGGCGACGCGGACCCCGACGACGAGGCCCTCGAGACCCTCGGCGTGCCGGTGACGGAGCCCGCGTGGACGTCCGTCGCCCGGTCGTGGGTGGCCGACGTGGCGCCCGAGAGTGCCGGTCAGGCGCTGCTGGCGCTCGGCGTCGCGGCCGGACGGCGTCATCGCCCGCTGGACCTGCTGCCGGCCCCGATGCGACCCCGGCGGCTCTCCCGCGCGCAGTGGGCCACGGTCGGAGTCGCGGCCGGCACGCTGCTCCTGGTCGGGACGGCGCTGGCCCTTCCCGACATCCGCGCCCGGCGGTACCTGGCCGATCTCGACGCCTCGATGGCGCGCATCGAGCCGGAGGTGCAGGCCGTCGAGCGAACGGCGCGCGAGCTGCAGCGCAAGCGCGCCCTGCTCTCGACGATCGAGGATCTGGAGCTGAAGGCCCTGCGCCCGTTGCCCGTCCTGCGTGACCTGACGGACCTGCTGCCGAGCGACGCCTGGCTCACGACCCTCTCGCTCGACGCCAAGGGCGCCGAGCTCACCGGGCAGGCGGCCGCCGCGAGCGGCCTCATCCCGCTCCTGGAGAACTCGCCGCGGCTGGAGCGCGTGGAGTTCTCGTCGCCCGTGACGCGCGGGCGCGACAAGGAGCAGTTCAGGATCCGGGCGGCCTGGGAGCCCGACGGCCAGTCGCGGCCGTCGACCGCCGCGGTCCGGCCCGGTGCGCTCGGCGCGACGCCCGCGGCGCCGGCCGCGACCGCGCCCGCCCCGGCTGCTCCGAGGGCCGCCCGCCCCGAGACGCCCGAGCCGCCGGCCGGAGGGCAGGAGCGCCGGCTGCCTCCGGGGCCGCCGGCGGGAGACCGGCAGTGATCGGCACGCTCTCGCGGCGCGAGCGCCTGATCGTGATCCTGGGCGGTCTGGCCGTCGTCATCGCGGTCGGCTGGACGCTCGTCGTGGAGCCGCTCGCCGAGCAGCGCCGCACGCGCGCCGAGCTGATCCCGACCCGGGAGGAGCTGCTGTCGCGCCGGCAGGAGCTCCTCGGCCGCAAGCAGGCGATCCAGGAGGAGCTGGCGGCGGTCACGGGCCGCCTCGAGCGGGCCTCCTCGCGGTTCCTCACCGACGCGGCTCCCGCCGTGGCCGCCTCCGAGCTCCAGAAGCTCACGAAGGAGATGGCCGCCCAGGCGGGCACCGAGGTCCGCAGCGAGCGCATCCTGCCCCCGGTCGAGCGCGGCCAGCTGCTGGAGATTCCGGTGGAGCTCGCGGTCTCAGGCGAGATCCGCCAGCTCGTGGACCTGCTGGCCCGGCTGGAGGCCACACAGAAGTTGTTGACCGTCCAGGACCTGCGCGTCAGAGTAGTGAACGTCAGCCAGCCGAAGGACCTGCTGGCGACGCTGACGGTGTCGGGATTCCTTCTCCCCGGCAAGCCCAAGACCTGAGCGGAGTGTGATGTCCAGGACTCTTCTGCTCGTGAACGGTGCGCTGGTCGCGGTGGCGGTGGTGAGCGCCGCCGCCATCGTGCGCGAGGTGACGAGATCGCGGGCGACCCCGCAGGCGGTGAGCGCGCGGCCGGCGCGGCCCGCCCCGGCGGAGCCCACCGAGCGCGCTCCGGTGACGGCGGGCGCGTACACGACCGTCGCCGCCCGGAACCTCTTCAGCCCGACGCGCTCGGAGGCCCCGGCGGCGACCGGGACCGCCGCGGACGCGGCGCCCGCGACCGCGCGGCCGTATCTCCACGGCGTCGTGCTGCGTGAGGGCGCTCCGGTCGCCTACCTCGAGGACCCGTCGACGAAGCGCGTCGCCGGCTACCGCGTGGGCGATGCGATCGTCGGGGGAACGGTGCAGACCATCGCCGCCGACAGCGTCGTGATCGCCCGGCCCGATGGCCGCCTCGACGTCCGGCTGCGTGATCCCTCGAAGCCGCGTCCGGCGGCCACGGCCGGCGCCCCCGGCGCCGCCCCGCGCGGAGCGCCGGAGGCCGCCGGGGGTGTGCCGCCGACCGTCGTCCAGCCGGGTCAGCCCGGTCAACCGCCCCAGTTCGTCCCGGGTCGGCGTCCGCTGCCGCCGAACCTGCTGCGTCGCCTCCCGCCCGCGTCGATCGATGCCACGCGACAGTGATGTGACGAGGGCCGTCGCCGCCGCCGTCCTCCTGGCCTTCGCGACGGCGTGCGCGACCCCCCGTCCGGCACCGCCGCCGCCGACCGTGCGCGCCGCGCCGGTGCCGGCGCCCGCCGTGACGCCGCCGCCGACCCCGCCGGTGCTGCCGCCCGTCTCCGTCGGGCCCCGTCGAGCCGAGCCGGAGCCCGAGCCGCCGCGCGTGCAGCCCGCCGTCCCGGCCCCCCCGCCGGCGCCGCCGACGTCGCCGCCCGTGCCGCCCGCGCAGCGCGGCCGGTTCATCGTCCTCAACTTCGACAGCGCCGACATCGAGACGGTGGTTCACGCGGCGAGCGAGATCCTGGGCTTCAACTAC
>JAICGY010000240.1 GCA_025922915.1 Candidatus Methylomirabilota bacterium
GACGGTGCTCGGCGCCACGCCCGATCGGCTGACGGCATCGCTGCCCGCGCTTCCGGCCGGCGTCTGGCGCGTCGAGTGGCGCGTGCTGTCCGCCGACGGGCACGTCGTGTCCGGCGAGTACGAGTTCCGGTTGACCGACTGACGTGACGGGCCTGGTCGACGTCATCCTGCGGGGCGCGATCCTCGCGCTCGGCTCCCT
The DNA here is from genome assembly GCA_025922915.1 of Candidatus Methylomirabilota bacterium. Lineage (GTDB taxonomy): Bacteria > Methylomirabilota > Methylomirabilia > Rokubacteriales > CSP1-6 > JAICGY01. Next base: position 200 of record JAICGY010000240.1, read on the forward strand.
GACGCTCGGCGGAGTGGCGTGGCTCGCGCTCGTCGCGCGCGTGGAGCCGTACGCCAAGCCGGACGCCGCCGCGGTGCGGGCGCTGCGCCTCGTGGCGCTCGGGGGCGCGGGCGCCGCGGTCGCCCAGGCCGCCACGCTCGCCGTGGCGGTGACGGCGCTCGGGGAACCCGACGGCGGCTGGCCGCTGGCGCCCGTGCTCGGGACGGCGTTCGGCACGGCGGCGCTGACGCGGCTCGCGCTCGGGGTCGTGGCGGCGGCGCTCGCGCTCCGGCTGGCCTCGGCGCCCGGGGGGCCGGTCGCCTGGCGCGTGCTGCAGGCGACCGCCGTGCTGCTCGTCGTCTCCTCGGCGGCCCTCAGCCATGCCGTCGCCCGCGTGGAGGGCCGGCTGCCGCTGCTCCTGCTCGACGCCGTGCACCAGGTGGCGGCGGCGGTCTGGATCGGCGGGCTGGCGCACCTGACGGTGTTCGCGCTCCGGGAAGGGGAGGAGACCCCGCCGGACCGCCGCGCGGATCTCCTCGGCCGCTTCTCGACGATGGCGATCGCGGCGGTGACGGCGCTCGTGCTGGCCGGAGGCGCGCTCACCGTCGCCTACGTCGGCGAGCCGGCGGCCCTCGTCGGCACCGCGTACGGCGTGATGGTGCTCAGCAAGGCGCTCCTGCTCGCCGTGATCCTGACGCTGGGCTGGGCCAACTGGCGGTCCGTGCGACGCGAGGCGCGCCGGCGGCCGACGCGGCTGCTGCGGTTCGTCGAGGTCGAGCTCGGGCTCGGGCTCACCGTCTTCTTCGCCGCCGCCTCGCTCACCTCGCTGCCGCCCGCGGTCGACGTGACGGTGGACCGCGCCACCGTCGGCGAGGTCGCCGCCCGGTTCTCGCCCACGCTGCCGCGGCTGGCGAGCCCGTCCGTCGACGAGCTGATCCGGACGGCGGACCCGCTCATGGGACGCCAGGTCCAGCGCACGGCGATCGAGCGAGCGTGGTCCGAGTACAACCACCACTGGGCCGGGCTCTTCGTTGTCACCATGGCAATGGTGGCGACGCTCGAGCGGCTCGGGGTCCGCGCCGCCCGGCACTGGCCGCTCGGGTTCCTCGGGCTCGCCGCCTTCATGTTCCTGCGCAGCGATCCGCGGGCCTGGCCGCTGGGCCCGGCCGGCTTCTGGGAGAGCTTCACGCTGCCCGACGTCGTGCAGCACCGGACCTTCGTGGTGCTCGTCGTGGCCTTCGCGGTCTTCGAGTGGAGCATCCGGACGGGGCGGCTGCCCGCCCGGCCCTGGAGCTACGTCTTCCCCCTGCTGTGCGCCGTCGGCGGCGGGCTGCTGCTGACCCACTCTCACGCGATGTTCAGCCTGAAGGACGAGTTCCTCACGGAGGTCACGCACGCCCCGCTGGGGATCCTGGGCGTCGTCATGGGATGGGCGCGCTGGCTCGAGCTCCGCCTGCCCGAGTCCGCCCGCGCCGCCGGCTGGATCTCGACGGCCTGCTTCGTCGCCGCCGGCCTGCTGCTGCTGGTCTATCGCGAAGGGTGAGAGCGACGGCATAATGAGCGACATGCTCTCGGGGCACGCCACCGCGGAAGGAACCGCGCGCTACGCCGCGCGGTTCGCCGACCGGCTGCCGCCCGGCCACTTCCGCCTCCTCGACGGCCTGCAGGTGTCGTCGCTCGGGATCGGGACCTACCTGGGGCGCGAGGACGCGGCGACCGACGACCAGTACCGCGCGGCGGTGCTCCGCGCGCTCGAGCGCGGCGTCAACGTGATCGACACCGCGGTGAACTACCGCCACCAGCGCAGCGAGCGCGCCGTCGGCCTCGCCCTCCGCACGGCGATCGAGCGCGGGCTCGTGCAGCGTGAGGAGGTGCTCGTGGCCACCAAGGGCGGCTACCTCGCCTTCGACGGCGAGGTCCCGCCGGATCCCCGCGCGTACTTCGCGCAGACGTACGTGCGGCCCGGGATCGTGCGCTCCGGCGAGGTGGTCGGCTGGCACTGCATGACGCCCCGCTACCTCGCCGATCAGATCGACCGCAGCCGCGCCAACCTCGGGCTCGAGACGCTGGACGTCTACTACCTGCACAACCCGGAGACCCAGCTGGAGAAGGTCGAGGCGGTCCCGTTCCTGGCCCGGCTCCGCGAGGCGTTCGCGGCGCTCGAGGCCGCGGTGGCGGCGGGGAAGATCCGGTGGTACGGCACCGCCACCTGGAACGGCTACCGGATCGGTCCCGAGGAGCGGGGGCACCTGTCCCTGGCCGATGTCGTGGCCCAGGCGCGGTCGGCCGGCGGGGACGACCATCACTTCCGCGTGATCCAGCTGCCGTTCAACCTCGCGATGACGGAGGCGTTCACGCGGGCCAACCAGCGGATCGACGACCGCCTGGTGAGCGCGCTGGAGGCCGTTCGGCGCCTCGGGCTCTATGCCATGGCGTCCGTCCCCGTGTTCCAGGGGCGCCTCACGCGGGGCCTGCCCGCCGAGGTGGCCGAGCTCGTGCCGGGGCTCGGGACCGACGCGCAGCGGGCGCTGCAGTTCGTCCGCTCCACGCCCGGCATCGGCACCGCCCTCGTCGGCATGAAGACGCTCGCCCACGTCGACGAGAACGCCGCGGTGGCGGCGGTGCCGCCGCTCGGGGGCGAGCAGCTCCAGCGGCTGTTCCGCGAGGCGTGACGGGACGCCGCCGGTGGGGGTGACGGCCCTCGGGCGCTGAGGAGGAGGAGCGAGCCGTGGTGCGACGCATCCATCACGTCGGCATCGTCGTCGAACGCGTGGACGAGGCCTACGGGTTCTACCGGGACGTGCTCGGGTTGCCGCTGGTCCGCGAGGCGGAGGTGCCCGACCAGGGCGTGCGGGCCGCGCTCCTCGGAGCCGGCGACAGCGAGATCGAGCTGCTGGAGCCCCTCGGCGCCGACACGCCGGTCGGCCGCTTCCTGGCCCGGCGCGGGGAAGGGTTGCACCATCTCTGCTTCGAGACCGCCGACGTGGCCGGCGCGCTCACCGAGCTCGAGCACCGGGGGGTGGCGCTGATCGACCGCGCCCCGCGTCGGGGGCTGGCGGGCGAGATCGGCTTCCTGCATCCCTCGGCGTGCGCCGGGGTGCTCGTCGAGCTCGCCACGCCGTTGGAGAATCACGGCGAGGAGGAGCTGCCGGCGCCGCTGCGGCTCAAGCGTCTGGTGATCGGGGCGGAGGACGTCTCGGCGACCGCCGCGACCTTCCGGTCGCTCTTCGCCCTCTCCGAGGTGGCGATGAACGGCGGGCCGCGGACCATGCTGACCGTCGGCCGGGGCGCGCTGCTCGTCGTCCCGACGGCGGAGGCGGGCGGGGAGGCGGGCATGGTCGCCCTCTCGCTCGTGGCCGAGGACTTCGCTGCCCTCGGGGCGGCGCTGCGCCGGGCCGGCACGCCGCGTCTGGACGGGACGGGCGAGCTCACCGTGGAGCCGGCGGGGAGCCACGGCGTGCACCTGCACATCAGCCGGTACATGTTCCCGTGAGCGCGCGCCGGCGCCGGTGACGGATTCCGCCCCCCGCCTCTTCTGTGTCCCGGCCTCGCGCGCGCCCGTCCTCGCCGTGATCCGCCGGGGACCGAGCGACTGGTCGCACCTGGGGGCGTGGGACTCCGCGCGCAACGCCTACACGCCCGGCGCGTGGATCCGCGCGCACCTGTACGCCCAGCGCTGCGACCTCTCGCCCGACGGCCGGTGGTTCGCCTCCTTCACCCTCAAGCCGTCGGCGCGATGGGACCTCGGGGCGACGTACGTCGCGATCTCCCGCCTGCCCTGGCTCACCGCGCTCGCCGCCTGGTCGACGTGCGGCACGTGGACACGGGGGATCCACTTCGTCGAGGACCGCGAGGTGTGGCAGGTGGGCGAGCCGGAGGAGGGTGACATCGCGCCCTGCCGCCGCGCGTTCGGGCTGGCCGTGACACGCCCCGCCTCCTTCCAGGTGGAGCGGCGGCGCGGCTGGACCGAGACCGCGGACTCCCCGCCATTCACCGCGGCGGACCCCTGGGAGATCCAGCGCGGGGACCGCGTCCGCGTGGCGAAGCCGCGGCCGGGGTCCGGCGGCGCCACGCGCCTGGTCGCGGGCGGCGGCTTCGCGGCCTTCCGCGAGAGCCGCGAGTGGTGGGAGGGCGCGATCGCGTACGCGCTCGTCGACGGGGACGCCACGGTTCCGCTCGAGGACGTGCAGTGGGCCGACTGGGACGCCACGGGTCGGCTGCTGGTGGCCACCCGCGACGGCCGGCTGCAGGTGCGCGAGGGAGCCGCGGGGCGCTTCGCGGTGGCCTGGGAGATCGACCTCGCGCCGCTCCGACCCGAGCCGACCGCGCCCCCGGCGGAGGCGCAGCAGTGGTAGGCCGGCGACGGCGCTCTACCGGAGGATCTTCTCCATGAAGAGGCTGAGCGGGTCCGGCCGGTACGCGCCGAACGGCTCGCGCTCGACGTAGCCGGCCGCGCGGTACAGCCCGATCGCCTCCGGCTGGTGAACGCCCGTCTCGAGCCGCAGGCAGGAGAGCCCCTCCCGCCGCGCCTGCTCCTCGATGCGGGCCAGGAGCCGGGCGCCGACGCGCAGGCCGCGCGCGTGCGGCTGCACGAACATCCGCTTGACCTCGCCGTACCCCTCCGGATCGACTCGCAGCGCTCCGCAGCCGATCGCCTCGCCGCCGCGCCGCGCCACGAAGAAGCGGACGTCGGGCGCGGCCAGCGTCGCGACGTCGAGCAGGTGGTTGCTCTCCGCCGGGTAGAGTGCGGCCAGGTACCCGTCCAGCGCCTCGATGAGGCGCCCGACGTCCGGACCCCGTGGCGACTCGATCGCGATCACCGGCTCGGTCACGGGCGGCGAGGGTGAGCGCCTAGGAGGCCGGTCTCGTCCCGCGCGCGGCCCAGGCCCTCGCCACCAGCGCGATCGAGCCGTCGGGACGGACGGGCAGCGTGGCCCGCACGCGGTCCCGCAGGCCCGCCCGTCGCTCCTCGTCGAGGCTCATGGTGTAGCCGGGCGCGGGCCCCTGGCCGCCGAGGAACGGGGACCAGTAGTCGTCGAAGTCACGGAAGACCGTGGGGACGTCGATGGCGCGCGTCTCCACGGCGACGAGACCGCTCTCGCGGAAGAGCGCCTCGAGCGGCTCCGGGCGGCAGATCGGGAACCGCCGGCCCTCGTCGAGGTCCGCGGCGGCCGGATCGAGCGCGGTCGCCGCGTCCCAGAAGTGCCGCATGAGCTCCATCCGCCCCGCGTAGTCCCACAGGTAGACGGCAACCGTCCCGCCCGGCCGGACGACGCGCGCCATCTCCGCGACCGCGAGCCCCGGCTCGGGGACGAAGTTGAGCACGAGGCCCGAGACGACGGCGTCCGCGCTGCCCGCGTCCTGGGGCAGCCGTCGCGCATCGCCCACCGCGAAGCGCACGCGGGGGTCGGGGACCTGGGCCCGGGCGTACTCCACGTACCCGGCCGACTGGTCGACGGCCTCCACGTGGTCGGGGGCCGCCATGGCCAGGATCGTCCCAGTCAGGGCGCCGGTGCCGCAGCCGACCTCGATCCAGCGGCGGCCGGGGGGGACGGCGAGCCAGCGCAGGAACTCCCGCGCCACCAGCCGGCTCCAGCGGCCCACGTAGGACTCGTACGCCGGCCCGCTCGCCCACACGTCGCTCGGTCGTCGGGCCATGGCCTGCTCCTCCCTGGGCGCCGTACCCCCCTGGCAGGGACTCTCAGCGTGGCGGCATCCGTCCTCACCGATCTCGCCGTCGGTCGCGTCGTCACGGGCGTCCCGTTCTCGGTGCCACGGGTCGTCCACGCTCTCCCGCCAGGCGCGCCAGCCCCGGGGAAGATCGGCGAGAACGCCGATGGACGGATCGCGTTCGAACAGGCATCCCAGGCACGCCAGGCGCCCATCGCCGGAGTCGTTCGTCGTGCCGCACAGGACCTGCCAGGTCCCGTCAGCGTCGTGAGTGGCGACGCAGATCGGAGTCAGCGAGGCCATCCCCCAGTGGAACGTGTCGATCCGATGGTGACATCGTTCCTCGCGGCACCTCGGGCGCCGGGTTCGTCTCCTCGGCCCGCGCGCCGCCGGAGGGAAGCGCTAGAAGGCGTCCGGCGCGGCGGCGATCGCGTCGAGATCGCGGCGCGTGTAGGAGCCCAGGCTCCGGAAGTCGAGCTCGACGTAGTTGCGGATCCAGCGC
>JAICGY010000241.1 GCA_025922915.1 Candidatus Methylomirabilota bacterium
GACCGCCACCTCGCCTGACCGCGGAGTCTGTCGATGTGACGAGCCCCGGCCCCGGCTCTGCCGGGGCGGGTGCGAGCGTCCGGGGGGGAATGGGGGGCGCCCGGAAGCCCCCATTCTCACGAAACCTCGAAGAGCCCGGCCGCACCCATGCCGCCGCCGATGCACATCGTGCAGACGACGTAGCGCGCACCCCGGCGGCGTCCCTCGATGAGCGCGTGGCCCACCATCCGGGCGCCGCTCATGCCGTAGGGGTGCCCGATCGAGATCGCGCCGCCGTCGACGTTCAGCCGCTCCATCGGCAGGCCGAGCCGGTCGCGGCAGTAGACGACCTGCACGGCGAAGGCCTCGTTGAGCTCCCAGAGGTCGACGTCCTCCATCCGCACCCCCGTGCGCTCGAGCAGGCGCGGCACCGCGAACACGGGTCCGATGCCCATCTCGTCCGGCTCGCAGGCGGCGACGGCGAGGCCGCGGAAGACGCCGAGCGGCCGGAGCCCCTTGCGCTCCGCGAGGCGCCCGTCCATCACGACGCAGGCGGACGCGCCGTCGGAGAGCTGGCTCGCGTTGCCGGCGGTGATGGTGCCCTTCTCGCCGGCCACGGGCGTGAGGGCGGCGAGGCCCTCGCGGGTCGTGTCCGGCCGGTTGCCCTCGTCCCGGGTCAGCGTGACGGGCTCCTCGCGCGGGGTCCCCGTCGCCTTGTCCACGGTGATCTTCGTGGTGGGCAGCGGCACGATCTCCGCCTCCAGCCGGCCCTCGCGCTGGGCCGCCGCCGTCCGCTGCTGGCTCACCAGCGCGTACTCGTCCTGCGTCTCGCGCGCGACGTAGTAGCGCTGGGCCACGACCTCGGCCGTCTCGATCATCGACATGTAGATCTCGGGCTTGTGCTCCTCCAGCCACGGCTCCCGGAAGCGGTGCAGGTTCATGTGCTCGTTCTGCACGAGGCTGATCGACTCGAGGCCGCCGGCGACCAGGACCGGCACGCGGTCCACGAGCACGCGCTGGGCGGCGAGGGCGATGGCCATGAGCCCCGAGGAGCAGAAGCGGTTCACCGTCATGCCCGCCGTCGTCACCGGCAGCCCGGCCCGCAGCAGCGCCTGCCGCGCGATGTTGTGGCCGGTCGCCCCCTCCGGCAGCGCGCAGCCCATGATGACGTCCTCGACCTCGCCCGGCTCGAGCCCGGCCCGCTCGACGGCGTGCCGGATGACGTGGCCGCCGAGGACGGCGCCGTGGGTGTTGTTGAAGGCGCCGCGATACGCCCTGCCGATCGGCGTGCGGGCGGTGGAGACGACGACGGCGTCGGCCATGGGGATCCTCCCGTCGGCGACGCCTACAGGGCGGCCGTCACCGAGATCTCGACGAGGTACTTGGCGTTGGCCAGCCGGGCCTCGACGGTGGCGCGGGCGGGCGTGTTGGCCGGGTCGACCCAGGCGTCCCACACCGCGTTCATCTCCTCGAACCCCCGGATGTCGGCCAGGTAGATCGTGGCCGAGAGCAGCTTGGACCGGTCGCTGCCCACCGCCCGCAGGAGGCCGTCGATCTTGCCGAGGACCGCCTCGGTCTGGGCCCGGACGGTGGCGCCCTCGGCGACCTGCCCGGCGAGGTAGACGGTGTTGCCGTGAACCACGGCCGCGCTCATGCGGGGTCCGACGTTGTGGCGCTTGACGCTCATGGGCTGCTCCCTCGCGGTTGGGATGGTGACGCGCTCAATGATGGCACAGGTCGCGGGGCGCCGCCCCCCGGCCTACGGGTCGCCGCGCGGGGCGAGCCCGAAGGCCTCGGCCAGGAGGGCGTAGGACCGGAGGCGCGTCGCCCAGGACTCCGTGATCGTGACGACGACGAGCTCGTCCACGGCGTAGGCGCGGGCGAGGGCCTCTAGCTGCTCCCGGCACCGGTCCGGGGTGCCGGCGATGCGGCGGCGCTGCGCGTGCTCCACCAGCACGCGCTCGTAGGGCGTGTACACGTGCGCCTCGGCCTCGGCGACGGTGGGATAGCGGCCGCTGCGGCCGGTGTAGAGGCGCACGATGAAGAGATCGCGGCTCCGCGCCAGCCGGAGCGCCTCGGCCTCGGTGCCGGCGCAGACCACGAAGACCGCGGCGCTGGCCCGCGGCTCCCGGAGCCAGGGCGCCGGCTTGAACGCCTCCTGGTAGGCGCGCGTCACGTGGGCGCCGCCCTCGGCATTGATGAAGTGGGCGAAGGAAAAGCCGGTCCCGAAGTGGGCGGCCAGCGCCGCGCTCTGGTCGCTCGAGCCGAGCAGCCAGACCTCGGGCGCCGTGGGGCCGGTCGGCATGGCCAGCACCTTCGCGTACGGGTGATCGGGCGGCAGCTCGCCGTGCAGCCAGCCGAGCAGGTCGCGCACCCTCTCCGGGAAGTCGTCGACGCCGGGCAGGCCGTGGGTGGCCAGGGCGCGGGCGGTCTGCTGGTCGCTGCCGGGCGCCCGCCCGATGCCGCAGTCGATGCGGCCGGGGTGCAGGGTCTCCAGCACGCGGAACCACTCCGCCACCTTGAGCGCGCTGTAGTGCTGGAGCATCACGCCTCCCGAGCCCACGCGGATGCCGGTGGTCGCCGCCGCCACCGCCGGCATCAGCACCTCGGGGCTCGGGCCGGCGAGGGCGGGGGTCGAGTGGTGCTCGGCGAGCCAGTACCGGTGGTAGCCGAGGCGGTCGGCCGCGCGCGCGAGGGCGAGCGTCTCGCGGATGGCGTCGGCGGGCGTGGCACCGCTCCGGACGGGCGACTGGTCGAGCACGCTGAGGCGGATCATGAGCCGGTGCTATGGTATCAAGGGAGCGATGACCAGCGAGGAGCTCGCGACCTTCATCGACCGGCGGCGCCGGTTCGCGGAAGCGCTCGGCGACGGGCTCGCCGTCGTGCCCGCGGCCGCGGAGACGGTGCGCAACAACGACGTGCACCATTCGTTCCGGCAGGCGTCGGACTTCTTCTTCCTGACGGGCTTCGACGAGCCGGACGCGGTCGCCCTGATCGATCCCGCGCATGCCAAGGAGCGCTTCGTGCTCTTCGTGCGGCCGCGCGACCGCGAGATGGAGATCTGGAACGGCCACCGTGCGGGCGTCGAGGGCGCGGTGGCGACGTACGGCGCCGACGCCGCCTATCCGATCGACCAGCTCGACGCCCGGCTGCGCGAGCACGCCCTCGAGCGGGAGACGGTCTACTACCGGCTCGGCACGGGCGCGGCCGACGGGCGCGTCGTCCGGCTCGTGACCGACCTGCGGGCCGCGCGCGCCCGGGGCTTCCCGGCGCCCCGCCGGATCGAGGACCCCGGCCCGATCCTGCACGAGCTGCGGCTGCGCCGCTCCCCGGCGGAGCTGGCCCGGCAGCGGCGGGCGTGCGCGATCAGCCGCGACGCGCACGCCGAGGCCATGCGCTACGCGCAGCCCGGCATGCACGAGTACGAGGTCCAGGCGGCCGTGGAGTTCGTCTTCCGGTCCGAGGGCTCGCCGCGGGACGCCTACCCATCGATCGTCGCGTCGGGGCCGAACGCCTGCATCCTGCACTACGTCGAGAACCGGCGGCGCATGGCCGCCGGCGACCTCCTGCTCATCGACGCGGGGTGCGAGTACGGGTACCACGCCGCCGACATCACGCGCACCTTCCCGGTCGACGGGCGCTTCACGGCGCCGCAGCGCGCGGTCTACGAGGTGGTGCTGCGGGCCCAGCTGGCGGCGATCGCGGCGGCGCGCCCCGGCGTGCGCTACGAGGTGATCCACGACACCGCGCGCCGCGTCCTCACCGAGGGGCTGGTGGCCCTCGGGCTCCTGCCGCGCGGCGTCGACGACTCGCTCGCGATGCACCACTACCGCGAGTTCTTCATGCACGGCACCGGGCACTGGCTCGGCATGGACGTGCACGACGTCGGCGACTACCGCGTGCGGCGGGCCTCGCGCCCGCTGGAGCCGGGCATGGTGTTCACGGTCGAGCCCGGGCTCTACGTCGATCCCGAGCGCGAGACGGCGACCTTCTGGCTGCGCGAGTACAGCGAGGACGAGCAGTGGGAGCGCCGGCTGCGGCTCGGAACCGCGGCCGCCAAGAAGCTGGAGGACGAGGAGCGGGCGAAGGCCGAGAAGATCACCCACCGGATCCCGCCCGAGTTCCGCGGCATCGGCGTGCGCATCGAGGACGACATCCTGGTCACCGCGGACGGCCACGAGGTCCTCACGGCGGGGACGCCGAAGACCGTGGACGAGGTGGAGCGCACCTGCGCGGAGCCCTCCCGCCTGCCACGCCGGGCCTGACCCGGCTCCTCGCCGGGCGGCCGCCTCGTACCTGATCCGGTAGATCACCGCTCGTGTCCTCGGACACGAGGAGCGAGCCGTCCCGGGGTGCGCGCCGCTGGCACGGAGGTGGCACCGTGCCCTCGGGGCCCGCGTCCGATGGCGGGCCGCGTCCGACAAGAACGTCAGACAGGAGGCCCCGCATGGCGCAGTCGCTCAACGGCAAGAAGGTCGCGATCCTGGTCACGGACGGGTTCGAGCAGGTCGAGATGACCGAGCCGCGACAGGCCCTGGACCAGGCAGGCGCGCAGACCCACCTGATCGCCCCCCGGGAGGGGAAGGTGAAGGGCTGGAACCACACCGAGTGGGGCGACCAGTTCAACGTCGACGTGCCGCTCGACGGCGCGCGGCCCCAGGACTACGAGGCCCTGCTGCTCCCCGGCGGCGTGATGAACCCCGACAAGCTCCGGATGGACGGCCGGGCGGTGGAGTTCGCGAGGCACTTCGTCGAGGCCGGCAAGCCGGTCGCCGTCATCTGCCACGGCCCCTGGACGCTGATCGAGGCGGGGGTCGTCCGGGGGCGGCGGATGACGTCCTACGGGTCGCTGAAGACCGATCTCCGCAATGCCGGCGCCGAGTGGGTGGACGAGCCGGTGGTCGTCGACCGTGGTCTCGTGTCGAGCCGCAAGCCCGACGACCTGCGCCCCTTCATCGCGCGGATGCTGGAGGAGTTCCGGGAGGGTGCCCACGAGCAGCGTCCGGCAGCCTAGCGGCCTCACGGGCGCCCGGCCGCCGGCCGGGCGCCACCCCCCCGCCACCCCCGGTGTCTCGCGTGGACGCCCGTGATCGGGTACAGTCGAGCGCACACATCCGCCACCCGACGGGGGTCACCATGAGAGAAGCCGTCGTCGTCGCCAGCAGCCGCACGCCTCTGGCCAAGTCGCACCGCGGGTCGTTCAACATGACCCGTCCCGACGACCTCGCCGCCCACTGCATCCGGGACGTCATGGGCAAGGCGCCCCAGGTCGATGTCAAGGAGGTCGAGGACGTCATCCTCGGCTGCGGTCAGCCGCACGGCTCCCAGGGCCACAACATCGCGCGGGTGGCCGCGGTGCGCGCCGGGCTCGGTGTCGCCGTCGGCGGCCTCACCGTCAACCGGTTCTGCTCCTCCGGCCTGCAGGCGATCGCGATCGCCGCCAACTACATCATCAACAACGGCGCCGACGTCATGATCGGCGGCGGCGTCGAGTCGATCACGATGATGCAGCGGGACGCGAGCCCCAACCCGTGGGTGAAGGAGCACTACCCGGGCATCTACATGGTGATGGGCGACACCGCCGAGGTCGTGGCCAAGCGGTACGGGATCAGCCGCCAGGCCCAGGACGAATACGCGCTGCTCTCCCAGCAGCGCACGGCCCGCGGCCAGCAGGAGGGCTTCTTCAAGGAGGAGCTGGCCCCCCTGCAGGTGAAGCGCGCGGTGCTCGACCGGAAGACCGGCGAGAAGGTGGGCGAGGAGGACTTCTACGTCGACCGTGACGAGTGCAACCGTCCGGACACGACGCTCGAGGGCTTGCTCGCGCTGCCCCCGCACTTTGACAAGACCAGCGGGCAGGGAACGGTGACGGCGGGCAACTCCTCGCAGCTCTCGGACGGGGCGTCGGCCACGCTGCTCATGTCCCGCGCGCGGGCGGAGGCCCTCGGCGTCCGCCCGAAGCTGATCTTCCGCGGCTTCGCCGTCGCCGGCTGCGAGCCCGACGAGATGGGCATCGGCCCGGTCTATGCGGTGCCGCGCCTCCTGCAGCGCCACGGCCTCCGGATCGAGGACATCGACGTGTGGGAGCTGAACGAGGCGTTCGCCTCCCAGGTGATCTACTGCCGGGACCGGCTCGGCCTCGACCCCGAGAAGCTCAACGTCAACGGCGGATCGATCTCGATCGGGCACCCGTTCGGCATGACGGGCTCGCGCATGGTCGGGACCATCGCCAACGAGATGCTGCGGCGCAAGGCCCGGTACGGCGTGGTGACGATGTGCATCGGCGGCGGGCAGGGGGCCGCCGGGCTCTTCGAGGCCTGCAACTAGCGTGATCCCGCGGCGGCGGCTCGAGCTGCTCGAGGGCTCGACCGTC
>JAICGY010000242.1 GCA_025922915.1 Candidatus Methylomirabilota bacterium
AGGGCGAAGAGCGCGGCCACGGCGGCGTCCACGGCGTTGCCCCCGGCGGCGAGCATCTCGGCGCCGGCGGCGGAGGCGAGCGGATGGTTGGTGACGACCATGCCCCGGGCGGCGGTGACGGGGCGCTTCTCGGTCTCGAAGACGGTGGCGGCCCGCGCCCGCCAGTCCCGGGGGCTCATGCCGAGCAGTATAATCGGCCCGCCGCTCGGCGGACCACGTCGACCCCGGCTCATCCCTCGGCACCCCGGGAAGGAGCGTCGCATGCGCTTCGGGCTGTTCACGAGCATGGGCAACCAGACATGGGAAGGCGTCCTCGACCTCTGGCGCCACATCGAGGCGACGGGCTGGGACATCGCCTGCGTGACCGACCACTTCATGCCGAACACCAAGGAGCGCGAGGGCGCGATGCTCGAGTCCTGGAGCACGCTCAGCGCGCTGGCGGCGCTCGTGCCGCGGCTCCGCGTGGGCACCATCGTCCTCGGCAACACGTACCGCCACCCCGCCGTCGTGGCGAAGATGGCGGCCCAGGTCGACATCATCTCGGGCGGCCGCCTGATCCTCGGTCTCGGCGCCGGCTGGCAGGAGAACGAGCACGAGGCCTACGGCATCCCGTTCTACACCACGCGCGAGCGGCTGGAGCGCCTGGACGAGGCGTGCGAGGTCATCCGGTCGCTGTGGACCCGGCCCCGGAGCGACTTCGAGGGCCGGTACTACCGGCTCTCCGACGCGCCGCTCGATCCCCGGCCGGTGCAGAGGCCCCATCCCGAGCTGATGATCGGCGGCGGCGGCGAGCGCGTGACCCTCCGCATCGTGGCCAAGCACGCCGACCACTGGAACGTCTGGGGCGGCCCGCAGGTGCTCGCCCGCAAGGGCGCGATCCTCGACGACCACTGCGCGGCGGTGGGCCGCGACCCGAAGTCGGTGACGCGCTCGGCCAACATGGCCCTGCTCCTCACCGACCGGAAGAGCGAGATCGAGCAGCTGGCCGACACCATCGCGAAGCGGATGGGCCGCCACGCCGCGGACGCGCGCGACACCTGCCTGGCCGGCACCCCCGACCAGATCCGCGAGCAGCTCGGCCAGCTCCGGGCGGCCGGCGTGAGCGTGCTGTTCGTCCCGACGCTCTTCCGGCCGCTGGACGCGCTGCGCCGGGATCTGGACCGCTTCGTCGCGGAGATCGCGCCGGCGTTCCGGTAGCGGCGTCCGGGGACGGCACGCCGCGGGGATCGGCGCTACGATCGCAGGCATGGGCGCTCCGCACACGCTGCTCTTCCTGGATCCGGGACACTTCCACGCGGCGCTGACGCTGCGGGTGCAGCATCCGCGCGTGGCCGAGGAGGTGGTGGTCTACGGGCCGGATGGCGCCGAGCGCCGGGATTTCCTGGCCCTCGTCGAGCGCTTCAACCGGCGGCCGGAGGCTCCCACCCGCTGGCGGCCGGCCGTCGTCACGACGGACGACCCGCTCGCACGTCTGGTGGACGAGCGGCGCGGGGACGTCGTGGTGGTGGCCGGCCGGACCGGCGGCAAGGCGCGAGCGGTCGCGCGGCTGCACGCCGCCGGCTTCCACGTGCTCGCCGACAAGCCGTGGCTCGTGGGCCCGGAGGACCTCGACGCCGTGCGCGCCAGCCTCGCCGGCTGGCCGCTCGCCGTGGAGATCATGACCGGCCGCCACGATCTCGCGGCGCGGCTGCTGAAGCGGCTCGTCGACGTGCCCGCGATCTTCGGCGGCTTCCGGGGCGACGCTTCCGCGATCACGCTGGACAGCGTGCATCACCTGGCGAAGCTCGTCGACGGCACGCCGCTCCGCCGCCCGTGGTGGTTCTTCGACGTGCGTGAGCAGGGCACCGGCGCGGTCGACATCCCGACCCACCTCGTGGACCAGGCCCAGTGGCTGCTCGACGCCACCGGCGTCCCGCCCGGCGAGGTCCCGGCTCTGCTGTCCGCCCGGGTGTGGCCGACGCGCGTGCCGGCGGAAACCTTCGCGGCGATCACGGGCCTTCCGGGATTCCCGCCGGCCCTGGCACCGTTCGTCGCCGACGGCGTGCTCGACTATCTCTGCAACACCGACCTGCAGTTCCGGCTCGGCGGTGTGAGCGCCCGGGCCGCGGCGCGGTGGGCGCTGTCGGTGCCGCCCCGGGGAGGCGACGAGTACCGGGTGATCGCGCGCGGCGCGAAGGCCGATGTGCGGCTCGAGCAGGGTGCGCACACCGGCCACCGCCGACAGCTGACGGTCGAGTGCCGGGACGCCGCCGCGACGCGGGCGCTGCTCGACCGGATGGAGGCGTGGCAGGCCGAGCTCCCGGGTATCCGGGCGGAGCGCGTGGGCGCCGAGCGCTACGAGGTCCGTCCGCCGCCCGGGCTCGATGGCGGCCACGAGAGCCACTTCTCACGTGTGCTCGCGGAGCTCCTGGACGCCATCGACGAGCGTCGCTGGCCCGCCGCCACCGCCGAGCGCACGCTCGCGAAGTACACGCTGCTCGCCACGGCGGCCGGGGTCACCGCGGGCGCGGGAGCGTGACGGCTGAGCGCGGTCCTCCGAGGCGCACCGGGTCCGGACGTCGCCGGATGGTCGGTCAGCGCATCCGGTCGACCGGGTCCAGCTCGTCGGGGCCGATCCGCTCGATGCCCGCGCCCGCCCCCTTGACGGCGGCGACCTCGATCTCGACGAGCAGCTCGGGCCGGGCCAGCGCCGCGATGCGGCAGCCGAGCGCCGCTGGCCGGCTCCCCGCGAACCACGCCGGGCCCTGGCCGTACGGCCGGTTCACCTCGGCTGCGTCCACCGTGAACGTGCGCCGGCGGACGACGTCGTCCAGCGTGGCCCCGGCCTGCTCCAGCGTCCACCGGATCGTCTCGACGGCCAGGTCCGACTGGGCGGCCCAGTCCCCGGCCGCCCGCGGCTGGCCGGACGCATCGAGGGCGGTGCAGCCGCTCACCCAGATCCAGTCCCCGACCGCCACGGCGCGCGCGTACCCGCGCGGCTTCTCGCGCTGCTGCTGCGTGTAGATGTCGCCGCGGCTCGTGGCCGCGCCCGCCACCGCCTCGGCCTCGATCTCGACCCGCATGGCCGGGTGGACGAGGCCGGGGACGAAGAGCAGCGTCGAGGCCGGTCGCACGTCGCCGAGGGCCTCCAGCCAGGCACGCGTGTGAACGGCCGCGTCCGACGGCGGACCGGTCAGGAACGTCTTGGTGTAGACGACGTCGGCCGGCGTGGCTCCGGCCTCGCCGAGGGCGCGGAAGATCGTGTCCAGGGCCGCCCGTGTCTGCCGGTAGAGATCGCCCGGCGCTTCCACCTCGCCGCGCGCGTTCAAGGCCGTGCTGCCCGAGACGAAGATCCGGTCGCCCACCCGGACGGCGCGCGAGTAGGCGTACAGATCCTCCAGCGGCCGGCCCGACGCGATGCGGCGGGCGCCGTCCCGCGCCCCGTCGACCGCGTCCAGCTCGATCTCCACGAGCAGGGCGGGGTCGACCAGCCGGCTGACCTGCACGAGCGTGGCCGCGGGGCGGGCGTCGCGCAGGTGCCGGGCGACGGCACGCGCCGCCGGGTCGGCGAGCGCGACGTCGGTGACGTAGAGGCGGCTGCGGACGACGTCGGCGAGGCGACCGCCCGCCTTGCCCATGCTCCACTCGGCGATCGCCATGATCGTGTCGACCTGGCGGGCGACATCGCCCTCCCCGCGCACGCGGCCCTGCCGGTCGAGGGCGGTGGTGCCGGCCTGCAGCACGGTGTCCCCGACGCGCACGGCCCGCGAGTAGTGCGCCTGCGTCTCCAGCGCCCGGCCGGACGTCACGTTGATGCGCCGCTGCGTCGTCATGTCCGCTCCTCCGTGAACGGAAGGTACACCGGCCGCCGGCGGCGGGCACGGCGCGGTGCTAGACTCTCTCGCGCGGCGCCCGGCGGGCCGGGAAAGGAAGGTCGTCATGAGCCTCTTCAAGCAGATGAGCCACGTGAGCGTCACGGTCACCGACGTCGGCAAGGCCCGGGAGTTCTACACGGGGCTTCTCGGGCTGCAGGAGATTCCCCGGCCGGCCTTCGACTTCCCGGGGATCTGGTACAGCCTCGGCGGCGACCTGCAGCTCCACATCATCCTCAACGACCAGCTGACCCGCCCGGCCGTCGAGCGGGAGACGATCCAGATCCGCTACCCGCATTTCGCCCTGTGGACCGACGACGCCGACGAGACCGCGCGCCGGATCGAGACGCTTGGCGTGCCGTGCCGTGACGTCGTGTCCGGCCCCACGGGCCTGCGCCAGATCTTCGTCAAGGATCCCGACGGGAACATGGTCGAGTTCCTCGGTCCCTCGCGCTCGGCCGGCGCGCGGCGCATGGAAGGGTAGGCGCCCGGCATGTACGATCTCGTCCTCAAGGGCGGACGCGTCCTGGACCCGTCGACCGGGCTCGACGGCCTCCTCGACGTCGCGATCGAGCAGGGGGCGATCGCGCGCATCGCCCCCGCGATCCCGGCGGCCGAGGCGGCGCGCGTGATCGAGGTCGGGGGCAAGCTGGTCACGCCCGGGCTGATCGACCTGCACGCCCACGTCTTCGAGGGCTTCAACCGCACCGGCGTCAACCCGGACCTGGCCGGCGTCCACGCGGGCGTGACGACCATCGTCGACGCCGGGAGCGCGGGGGCCGCCACGTTCGGTGGGTTCCCCCGCCACATCCTGCCGCACTGCCACACCGAGATCGTGCCGTTCCTCCACATCTGTCAGACGGGGCTCGCGACGCTGCCGGACATCGTCGCCGAGAGCAGCGTCAACCTGGACGACACGCTCCGGGTGGCGGCCCAGCACCGGGGGCTGATCCGCGGGATCAAGGCCCGGATGGTGTCGCCCGCGCTCGAGATCATGGGCATGGAGATGCCGCGGCTGGCCAAGCGCGCCGCCCGCGAGGCCGGCCTCCCGCTCATGGTCCACATCGGCGACACCGAGAAGCGCTACGACCCGAAGGTCATCCACCCGCTCCTCGCGCTGCTGGAGCCCGGCGACATCCTCACGCACTACTTCACGCCGAATCCGGGCGGCGTCCTCGACGCCAACGGCAAGCTCGTGCCGGAGGCCCGCGAGGCGGCCGACCGCGGCGTCTGGCTCGACACCGCGCACGGCCGGATGAACTTCAGCTTCGACGTGGGCCGGCGCATCATCGACCAGGGGCTGCTCCCGCACTGCATCAGCACGGACCTCACCGTGCCCGGGCGCATCCAGACGGTGCACAGCATGACGGAGATGATGACGCGCTTCCTCGGCCTGGGCTTCACGCTGGACCAGGTGGTGACCATGTCGACCGCCAGCCCCGCGCGGGCGATCGGTGCCGCCGACCGGCTGGGGAGCCTCGCGGTGGGCCGCCAGGCCGACGTCTCGGTGCTCGCGGTGGAGGACGGCGACTGGGTGGTCCACGACATCTTCGGCTCGCCGCTCCGCGTCGACCGGGCGTTCGCCCCGCACCTCACCGTGAAGCGCGGCCGCGTCTTCTCGCCGGACTTCGGGCCGCGCCCGTGGGGCTGGTGGCCCGACCGCGCCGGGCCGGGCGCGCCGGTCGCCGGCGGCTGTTGCTAGCCGACGCGGCCGGCCCGGGATCTCCCCGGCTGACGACGGCTCAGCGGCCGGCCCGCTCGGCCCGCAGCATCCGGGCGGCGGCCACCATCGCGGCCATCTTGCCGTCCGCCACGTCGCGCGGCAGGTACTTCATGCCGCAGTCGGGCGCGAGGATGACGTCCTCGGCGCGGACGTAGGGCAGGGCGCGCTTGACGCGCGCCACCACCGTCTCCGGCGTCTCGACCGCCGGGTCGCTGAGATCGAGACACCCGACCATGATCTGCTTGCCGGCCAGGGTCGCGAGCACCGAGCAGTCCAGCTTCGCCTGCGCCGTCTCGACCGAGACCTGCGTGACCGGGCACGCTGCCAGCTCCGGCAGGAAGGAGTAGCCGGACGGCCGCTGGTGGATGATGGCGGCGTAGCCGAAGCAGATGTGCACGGCCGTGGTGCCGGTGACGCCGGCGAGCGCGCGGTCGAGGGCGGCCAGGCCGAACTCCCGGGCCTTGTCCGGCCGCGCCTGCATGTAGGGCTCGTCGACCTGGACGATGTCGGCGCCGGCGGCGACGAGATCGCGGATCTCCTCGTTCACGGCGACGGCGTAGTCCATCGCCGCCGCCGCCTCCGTCGGATAGTAGTCGTTCTGCGCCTGCTGCGACATCGTGAAGGGGCCCGGCACCGTGATCTTGATCGTCCGGCGCGTGTGGGCGCGCAGGAAGCGCACGTCGTCCACCTCCACCGGATGGCGGCG
>JAICGY010000243.1 GCA_025922915.1 Candidatus Methylomirabilota bacterium
AGGTCGTAGCCGACGGCGTCGCGCGTGCGCCCGCCGAGCCAGACGATGTCGCCGTCGGGCAGGACGACCTCGAGCCCGAGCACGTGGTTGACGGTCACCCCGTACTTGAGCGTGTGCGGCCCGCCCGAGTTGTTCGCGATGTTCCCGCCGAACGTGCACGCCTGCTGGCTGGACGGGTCGGGCGCGTAGTAGAAGCCGTGCGGGCCGACCGCCCACGACAGGTGCAGGTTGACCACGCCGGGCTCGACGACGGCGATCTGGTCGTCGTAGTCGACCTCCAGCACGCGGTTCATCCGCATCAGGGAGATGACGAGCCCGCCCTCCGCGGGCAGGCAGCCGCCGGAGAGCCCCGTCCCCGCCCCGCGCGCCACGAACGGCAGCCCCTCGCGGCTGGCGAGCCGCACCGCCGCCGCCACCTGCTCGGCCGAGGTCGGGAAGACGACGAAGTCGGCGAGCGCACGGAAGAGCGTGAGGCCGTCGGACTCGTAGACGAGCAGCTCGTCGGGATCGCTCAGCACGGCGCCGGGGCCCAGGATCTCCTCGAGCTCGCGCCTGAGCGCGGCCTTCCGGGCGGCCCCGAGGGGCGTGCGATCCGCGGTCGGGCTCGTCATGGGCGGTAGGTCAGTATAGCCCCGAACGCGGCGGCCCGCCCGGGCTCACGCCGCCAGACGCGCCGGGATCGTGGCCAGGTCCTCGACGAACCGGGCCATCTCCACGCGCCGGGCCGCGTCGTCGGGCGCTCGCAGGATGGCCGAGGGGTGGACGGTCGCCATCACCCGGGCCGCGAAGGCGGTGCCCATCCACTCGCCACGCTGCCGGGTGACCCGGAAGGTGGGCCCGAGCAGGGCCTGGGCGGCCGTGGCGCCCAGGCAGACGACGGCCTCCGGGCGGACCAGCTCGAGCTCGGCGCGGAGCCACGGCAGGCAGGCCCCGACCTCGGCCCGGCTCGGCTTGGCGTGGATGCGCCGCTTGCCCCGGGGCTCCCACTTGAAGTGCTTCACCACGTTGGTCACGTAGACGTCGGCCCGCGCGACGCCGGCCGCAGCCAGGGCCTGGTCCAGCAGCCGGCCCGCCGGCCCCACGAAGGGACGCCCCGTGCGGTCCTCCTCGTCGCCCGGCTGCTCGCCGACCAGCATCACGCGCGCCCGCGCGCGCCCCTCGCCGAATACCGTCTGCGTCCCGCGCCGCCAGAGGTCGCAGCCGCGGCAGCCGGCCGCGGCCGCCTGCAGGGACGCCAGCGAGCGTGTGGCGGGCACGAACGCTGCCGCCGAGCCCGTCGTCTCCGCCCCGCGTGCCATGCCGGCTGCGCATGCAGGAGCGGGGCCGGCCAGCCGGGCCACGATCCGGCCGTGGGCGGCTACCCCTCGCCGAGCAGCGTGCGGGCGGCGCGCACGATGGCGGCGGCGTCGATGCCGTGGTGACGGTAGAGGTCGGGGCGCGTCCCCGACTGCCCGAACCCGTCGACGCCGAGCGCCAGCTGAGGCACGCCCAGCGCACCACCGAGGAACGCGAGACCGTGCGAGTGACCGTCGAGCACGGACACGATCGGGACGTCCTCCTCGTCGGCGGTGACGAGCGTCTCGAGCCACGGACGCGGTGCGCGCAGCTCCCGGTAGAGCCGGTCGGGGCTCGTCACGACGAAGACGCTCGGGAACACCCCCTGCTCGCGCAGCCGCGACGCCGCCTGCACGGCCTCGGCCACCACGATGCCGGCCGCGAAGAGGCTGACGGCGCGCTCCGGCGACCACCCCGGGGCGCCGCGCCCGTCCAGCAGGCGGTAGCCGCCGCGGAGCACCGCCTCGCGGTAGGCGGCGCCGGCGGCGGGGGCCAGCGACTGGTCGAGCGGCGCCGTCGTCAGTCTCAGATAGAGGCTCTCGCGTCGCTCGGCGACGGCCCGCAAGCCCTCGAGCAGCAACCACTCCACCTCGCGCGCGAAGGCCGGCTCGTAGTAGGCGAGGTCTGGCAGCGCCACCCCGATGCCGGGAGTGATCACCGACTGGTGGGCTCCGCCCTCGGGGGCCAGGCTCACCCCCGACGGCGTGGCGACGACGACGAACTTCCCGCCCGCGTAGAGCGCGTGATACAGGGCGTCGAGCCCGCGGGTGACGAACGGGTCGTAGAGCGTGCCGATCGGCAGCAGGGTGCGGCCCGACAGCTCGGCGGTGAGACCGAGCGCCCCGAGCAGCAGGAACAGGTCGTGCTCCGCGATGCCCAGCTCGATGTGCTGTCCCGCCGGCGACTCGCGCCAGCGCAGCGCCTGTGGCAGGTCGGCGAACGGATCGGGCCGCGCCACGGGGAAGTAGACGCCCTTGCGATTCATCCAGCCCGCCAGGTGGGTGGTCACGGCGACGTCGGCGGACACGGTGACGATCGCGTCCGCGACCGGCAGCCGGCCGAGCGCGGCGATCACGCGCCCGAAGGCCTCCTGCGTCGAGAGGCGATCCGGGTACGCCTCGTCCAGGCTCTCCGGGACCGCGGGCGCGGGCCGCGGGGCGGGCGCGGTGTAGAGCGGCGGGCGGCCGGCGATCAGCCGGGCCTCCGGCGACCCCGGGGCGAAGCCCTCCCACTCGGCGCCCGACGGCACGCCGAGCGCCTCCCGCAGCGCCTCGATCTGCGCCGCCGTCGTCACCAGGGTGTGGTTCAGCGGATCGCCGGCGAACGGGAGCCCCCAGCCCTTCACCGTGTGGGCGAGGATGACGCTCGGCCGCTCCCGCTCGCGCGCGGCCGCAGCGTAGGCCTCGAGGACGAGCGCCAGGTCGTGGCCGCCGACGTCCGCGACGAGCGCGGCCAGCTCCGCGTCGTCGAGGTCGGCCAGCAGCCCGTCGAGGGCGCGGTCGATGCCGCCGTCGGGCGTGACCACGAGCGCCTTGCGCACCGTCCCCGCGGGGTGACGGAGGAGCCGCTGGTACTCGGCGTGCGACAGCCCCTCGAGGCGGGCCCGCAGGCGCTCGCCGCCGGGTCCGGCGAAGCGGGCGCCGAGCCGCCTCCCCCACCGGAGCTCGTCGACGCGCCAGCCGGCGGCCCGGAACATGGCCGCCAGCTGCCGCGGCCGCGCGTCGGGCACGACGCGGTCGAGGCTCTGGCGGTTCACGTCGACGACCCAGAGAACCTGGCCGAGGTGGCGCAGCGCCTCCTCGCCGAGGGCCTCCCACACGTTGCCCTCGTCCAGCTCCGCGTCGCCGACCATCGCGATGACCCGCTCCGGAAGGTCCGGCCCGCCATGGTCGAGCAGGTAGCGGCTGGCCAGGGCGCCGAACGTCGCGCTCACCGCCCCGAGGCCCATCGATCCGGTGGAGATGTCCACGATCTCGGGGTTCTTGCGGCGGCTCGGGTAGGCCTGCAACCCGCCGAAGGCCCGCAGGGCGCGCAGGTCGTCGGCGGCCAGGCGGCCGCGCAGGTACTGGATCGCATAGAACGCCGGGGAGGCGTGCGCTTTGACCGCCACGGCGTCGCGAGGCCCGAGGGCGCCGAAGTAGAGCGCGGTCATGAGGGTGACGACCGACGCCGACGACGCCTGGTGGCCGCCCACCTTGAGCCCGTCGCCCGCGGGGCGGGCCGTGTTCGCGTGGTGGACCATCCAGGCGCTCAGCCAGAGCACCCGGCGCTGGATCCGGTCGAGCACCGCCAGGTCCGTGGTCACCCCCGCAGTATATGCGCGGCTCGAAGACGGCCAACTGCGCGACGTGTCGGCGCTTTCGCCGCGCCACGGCGCGGATGCCCGCTCCCGCCTGGGCAGCCCATGACCGGAATGGTGATTTCTTTAACGCCGCTACGCTATGATCGCTGCATCCATGAACTCCGTCCTCGTGATCGACGACGAGCGGAACATCCGGACCCTCGTCGCTCGGGTCCTCGGCCAGGAGAACATCGAGGTCCACCCCGCGGCCACGGGCAAGGAAGGCCTGGAGATGGCCTACGAGGTGGACCCGGACGTCGCCCTCGTCGACCTCAGGCTCCCCGACATCGACGGCATCCAGGTCCTCCGTGAGCTTCGCACCCGCCGCCCCGAGACGGCGGTCATCATGATCACCGCCTACGGCCACATCGAGAGCGTCGTGATGGCCATGAAGAACGGCGCCACCGACTATCTCGAGAAGCCCTTCCAGCACCTGGAGAAGCTGCGCATCTCGGTGGCTCGCGCCCTCGAGGAGGTCAAGGCGCGGCGGGAGATCAGCCGGCTCCAGGGCATGCAGGAAGGCCGCTACAAGACGACCCAGATCATCGGCGAGTCGGGCGGGACCCGGCGGCTGCGGGAGATCATCAGCCAGCTCGCGCGCAGCGAGGCGCACACGATTCTCGTCCAGGGCGAGAGCGGGACGGGCAAGGAGCTCGTGGCCCGCGGGCTGCATTTCGAGAGCGCCCGCCGCAGCGCTCCCTTCATGGAGGTCAACTGCGCGGCGATCACCGAGACGCTCTTCGAGAGCGAGCTCTTCGGCCACGAGAAGGGCGCCTTCACCGACGCCAAGGCCACGAAGAAGGGGCTGATGGAGCTGGCGGACGGCGGCACGCTCTTCCTGGACGAGGTCGGCGAGATCCCGCTGGCCAGCCAGGCCAAGCTGCTGCGGTGTCTTCAAGAACGGACGTTCAAGCGCGTGGGCGGGACGCGGGACATCAAGGTGGACGTCCGGATCGTCGCGGCCACCAACCGGTCCCTCGAGACGATGGTGAAGGATGGCGGGTTCCGCGAGGACCTCTTCTACCGGCTCAACGTGATCCCGATCACCATCCCGCCGCTCCGGGAGCGCCGCGAGGACATCCTGCCGCTCGCCCGGCACTTCCTGACCGAGGCCAACACGACCTTCCACAAGGCGGTGGGACGGTTCGGGCCGGAGACCGAGACCCTGCTGCTCGCCTACCCGTGGCCGGGCAACGTGCGCGAGCTGAAGAACCTCGTGGAGCGGCTCGTCATCCTGAGCACCGGCGATACCATCGAGGCCGGGGAGCTGCCGAACCAGTTCTCGGGGGGCGCTTCCGAGGGCGTGTTCCCCGCGGACGTCACCCCGCGGGAGCCGCGCACGCTGGCCGCCGTGGAGCTGGCCTACATCCAGCACGTGCTCCGGCAGGTCAACAACAACAAGAGCGAGGCGGCGAAGATCCTCGGCATCACCCGCCAGACGCTGCGCAAGAAGCTCGCCGAGGCGACCTGAGGCCGGCCGGCGGAGGAGACAGCCGGTGAGCCAGCCACGCCAGCGCGTGCTGATCGTCGACGACGCGGGGCCCGTCGTCGTGCTCTGCGTCAACGTGCTGCAGACCTTCGGGTACTCGGTGAAGGGGGCCAACCGGGGGGAGGCGGCGCTCGACCTCCTGCGCCGCGAGACGTTCGACCTGATGGTGCTCGACTACAAGATGCCCGGCCTCAGCGGGTTCGAGGTGTTCGAGGAGGCCCGGGCGCTCCACCCCGACATGCCGGTCGTCCTCGTGACCGGCCACGCGACGCCGGAGATCATGGCGGAGGCGGACCAGCGAGGCTTCCAGGGCGTCCTGCTCAAGCCCTTCACCTCCGAGGAGCTCCGCGCCACGGTGGACAAGGTCCTCGCCCGGCGGGGCTGAGCCGGGCCATGCTGCGCTGGGCGATGGACCGGGCGCTCTCCATCGGCTACGGCGTCGTCTACGACAGCATCGTCGAGCGGTTCGCTCCCTACCGGCACCTCCGGGCGGAGGTGCTCGCCCTGGTCGAGGCCGCCGCCTCGCAGGCGCCGGAGCGCCGCGCGGTCTCCGTGCTCGAGGCCGGCTGCGGCCCCGGCAACTTCACCATCCTGCTGGCCGAGGCAGGCTTCACCGCCCTCGGCCTGGAGCCCTACGGGACCCTCGTCGAGATCGCCCGCGAGAAGCGCCGCGCGCGGGGGCTGGCCCGGCTGGCCTTCGCCCAGGGCGATCTCGCCCAGGGCGCGCGCCTGGAGGCCGGGACGTTCGATCAGGTGATCAGCATTCACACGCTCTACGCCCATCCGGACCCGGCGGGCTTCCTCGCGCAGGCCTGCCGCGTCCTTCGGCCCGGCGGCCACGCGGTGATCGTCAACCACACGCGGCACATGGGCGTCGCCTCGACCTTCGCCGCGGTGCGCGCCCGGCAGGGGGCGGGCGCGGCGCTGCGCACGCTCGGGCTCTGGCTCCTGCCCAACGCGATCTTCGAGGCGGCGCGCCGCCGGATCGGACCGCACTACTGGGACGAGGCCCGGTTCACGGCCCACGTGCGGGCGGCCGGCTTCACGGTCCTCGACACCCGCCGGACCTTCCTCGACGGCTCGAGCCTCCTGGTGTGGGCGCGCAAGGACGCGA
>JAICGY010000244.1 GCA_025922915.1 Candidatus Methylomirabilota bacterium
CACGGGGGGGACGGGCACGCCCGTGCACTTCCCCGTGCCGTGGGCGCGCGATCCGGCGATCAGCCACCTGGTGCCGGTTGCGGCCCTGCGCGCGCTGCTCGGCGATCTCGGGTTCCGCGAGCGCGTGTGGGAGGACCAGTCGGCCCAGGCGCTGGCCTGGTTCCGCCAGCGCCTGGCGGCCGGCCCCGCGGGGGCGCTCGGGCTGCATCTCCTGCTCGGTCGGGACTTCGCAACCATGTTCGGCAACCTCGCCCGCAACCTCGACGAGGGGCGGGTCCGCGTCGTGATGGGGGTGTGCGAGCGCGCCTGACCCGGCCCCGCGACCGTGCTTCGCCCGGCGCGCCGGCCTCCGCTACACTCGACCCGACGTGAGCGAGCGTGTGGGGCCTTCCGACTCCGAGGTGATGCGGCCGACCGTCGTCGAGGTGAGCCTGGCGCGCCTCGGCGACAATTTCCGGGCCGTCCGGGCCGCGGTCGCGCCCGCCGCCGTCATGCCGATCGTCAAGGCCAATGCCTACGGCCACGGGCTGGTCGAGGTGGCGCGCCACCTGGTCGCGCTCGGCGCGCCCTCGCTCGGCGTGGCGTTCCTCGAGGAAGCGCTCGCGCTGCGTCGGGCTGGCGTGGCGGTGCCGATCCTCGTCATGGGCGGCATCCTCGGCAACCAGATCCCGGTCTTCCTGCGCCACGGGCTCACCCTGACCGCGTCCTCCATCGACAAGCTCCGGCAGATCGACGACGCCGCCCGCGATCTGGGCGTCACCGCGAAGGTGCACCTGAAGATCGACACGGGCATGGAGCGGATCGGCGTCCACTACTACAGCGCGCACGGCCTGCTCGAGCGGGCGTCGGAGTGCCGGCACACGGTCGTCGAGGGCATCTACTCCCACTTCGCCGCCGCCGACGCGGCCGACCTGACCTCGGCCCGCGTCCAGCTCGCGCGCTTTCTCGAGGTCCTCGAGTGGTACGACAAGCAGGGCGTGCCGCCGCCGGTGCGGCACATCGCGAACTCGGGCGCGATCCTCCAGCTGCCGGAGAGCCACCTGGACCTCGTGCGGGCGGGGATCCTCCTCTACGGCGTCTATCCCTCGCCCGAGGTCCGCCGCACCATCGCCGTGCGGCCGGCGCTGTCGTGGAAGTCGCGCGTCGTCTACTTCAAGGTCGTGACGCCCGGGCACGCCGTCGGGTACGGCTCGACGTGGCAGGCCGACCACCCGGTCCGCGTGGTGACGATCCCGGTCGGCTACGGTGACGGCTACTTCCGGGCCCTGTCGAACGCCGCCGAGATCATCGTCCGGGGCCGGAAGTATCCCGTGGTGGGTCGCGTCTGCATGGACCAGGTGATGGTCAACATCGAGTGGGACACCGCGTACAACGGCGACGAGGTCGTGCTCCTCGGCGAGGCCGGCGGCGAGGCGATCACCTGCGAGGACCTCGCCGAGTGGGCGGGGACGATCCCCTACGAGGTGCTCACGAACATCAACACCCGCGTGCCGCGCGTGTACGTCTAGTCCCGGCTCAGATGACGCCGTCGCGGCGGAAGGCCTCCAGCTCGGCCGCCCCGTAGCCCAGCGCGCCGTAGATCTCGGCGTTGTGCTCGCCGAGCAGCGGCGCGCGCACGACCTCCGTGGGCGAGTCCGACATGCGCACCGGATTGGCCGGCATCGGGTAGACGCCGCGCCGGGGGTGCTCCAGGTCGACGATGAAGCCACGCTGGCGCAGGTGCCGGTCCGCCAGCACCTCGGTGGAGTCGAGCACCGCCCCGCACGGGATGCCGGCGGGAGCGAGGATCTCGAGCACCTCGTGCTTCGTGCGCTTCTCGGTCCACGCCTCGATCATCGCGTCGATCTCGTCGATGAACTGCACGCGGTCGCGGCGGTCGGCGTAGCGCGGGTCGTCGCCCAGCTCGGGGCGGCCCACGATCCGGGTCAGCGTCTTCCACATCTCGACGGTGGCGAGGTGGATGAAGACGTAGTCGTTGGGGCCGCCGGGCCGGCAGCGGTACAGGTTCGAGGGCGCGGCGTTCGTCGAGCGGTTGCCCTGGCGGGGCACCGGCCGGCCGGTGGCGTAGGAGTCGCGCAGGTGGATGCGGAGGAGGTTCACCACCGCATCCTGCTGCGCGACCTCGACCTGCTGTCCCACGCCGGTCCGCTGGCGCTGGACGATCGCGGCCAGGATCCCGATCGCCGTGTGCAGGCCGGCGCCGGTGTCGGCCAAACCCCCGATGGCCTTGGTGGGCGGGCCGTCCGGGGAGCCCGTCATGCTCATCGCGCCCGCCATGGCCTGGGCGATCCACTCGAAGGACTTGTACTCGGCGTACGGTCCCCCGCTCCCGAAGCCCTTCACCGAGGCGTGGATGATCCGGGGATTCAGCCGCCGGAGCGCGTCGTAGCCGAGGCCCAGCCGGTCCATCGCGCCCGGCCCGAGGTTCTCGACCACGACGTCGGCGCCCTTCACCATCTCCTCGAACATCGCGCGCCCGCGCGGCGCCTTCAGATTCAGGGTGACGCCCTTCTTGCAGGAGTTCAGGAGCAGGAAGAACCACGCGTCCTCGCCGCGCTTGTCGGAGAGGGCGATGCGCCCCGGCTCGCCGGCCGGCGGCTCGATCTTGACGACCTCGGCTCCCAGCCACGCCAGCATCTGCGTGCAGGACGGCCCCGCCTCGTACTGCGTCAGGTCCAGCACCCGGATCCCGTCGAGCGCCTTCACGGCCGCCTCAGCCCCGGCGGGGCGGCGTGTGCTGGAACGGCAGCACGGCGTGGCGCGCCCGTTCGACCTCGATGACCAGGACCACGCGCTGCTCGGGATTGGCGCGCATCGGGAACTCCTTGCCGGTGTACTTGCGCGAGATGCCGTCCATGATCGCGAGGTCCCGATCCGGCCGCCGCTCCACGATGCGGCCGCGCAGCTGGGCCTCGCGGTAGGGGTTGTCCATCGCCACGATGGACAACGACACGCGCGGGTCGCGCCGGGTGTTCCGGGCCTTCAGCGACCCTTCCCCGGTGGCGACGAGGATGCGGTCGCCGTCGAGCCCGACCCACACGGGCGCCGACTGCGGCGCGCCGTCGGGCATCAGCGTGGCCAGGTGGGCGAAGTTCGGCTCCTCGAGCAGCGCGCGGACCTCGGACGGCAGCGGCATGCGCCCTCCCGCGTCAGTCTCGTCGATGACGGTCACGTGGTGTAGGCGGAGAAGCGCACCGTCTGGGCGCGCGCCTTCGAGTCGGTGATGACGTTGACCACCGCCGGCTTTCCCGATGCGCACGCCCGCTCGAGCGCGGGCCGGATGTCGTGCGGCTTCTCGACGAATTCGCCGTGCGCGCCCAGTTCCTGCGCGACCCGGTCGTACCGGGTGTGGCCGAGGGTCCGCCCCGGCTTGGGCAGGGGGCGGGTCCACGGCGCGTCCGCCGTCCACCCGCCGTTGTTGCTGATCACGACGACGACGGGGATCCGGTGGCGCACGGCGGTGTCGATCTCCATCGCGTTGAGCCCGTACGATCCGTCGCCGTGCAGCACGACCACCTGGGCGTCGGGCCGCGCCACCTTGGCGCCGACGCCGAACGGCAATCCCACGCCCATGCACCCGAAGGTGCCGGAGTTGAGGCGATGGCCGGGGACGAAGGTCGGGATCGCCTGCCGGCCATAGTTGAGAATCTCTTGCCCGTCCACCACGAGGATCGCGTCGCGCCGCAGGAAGTCGCGCAGCTCCTTGCACAGCCGCAGCGGGTGGATGGGCGTCTGGTCGGCGCTCATCGCCTTGTCCATCTCCGCCGACTTCTCGGCGTCGAGCGTCCGGAGCTTTCCCGTCCAGGCGGCGTGGCGCCGGGGGTCGATCCGGCCCTCGGCCTCCGCCCGGAGCTGCTCCAGCACGGCGCGGGCGTCGCCGGCAATCGGCACGTCGACGGGCCGGTTGTGCCCGAGCTGGCCCGGATTGACGTCGACGTGGATCACCTTCAGATCGGCGGCGAAGCGCGGCGGGCGCCCGAACTGGATCACCCAGTTGAAGCGCGTGCCCACGGCCAGGACCACGTCGGCCTCGGCGAAGGCCTTGCTGCGGGCGTTGAGGAACGCGAGGGCGTGGTCCTCCGGCACGAGCCCGCGCGAGATCGGCGTCGTGTAGAAGGGGATGCCCGTCGCCTCCACGAGCGCCTGGAGCGCCGCCGCGCCGTCCGACCACCACACGCCGCTGCCCGCGATGATCACGGGGCGCTCGGCGCGCGCGAGCAGCGCGATCGCCTCGCGCACGGCGCCGGGATCTCCCAGCGTCCGCGGCGCCGGCCGCCACGCGGCCGGGTACACGAGGCTCGCCTCCTCCACCTTCTCGCCGAGCACGTCGCCCGGCAGGTCGAGGTAGACGGGCCCGGGCCGCCCGCTCGTCGCCTGGCGGAACGCGGTGGCGACGACGTCGGGGATGCGCCGGGCGTCGTAGATGCGCTCGGCCCACTTCGTGACCGGGCGCATGACGGCCACCTGGTCGATCTCCTGGAAGGCTTCCATGCCCAGGTAGACGCGCGGGCTCGACCCGCCGATCGCGACGAGCGGCGCGCAGTCGGTGAAGGCGTTGGCGACCCCCGTCAGCAGATTGGTCGTGCCCGGGCCCGAGCAGCCCATGGCCACCCCCGGCCGCCGGGTCACCCGCGTCCAGGCGTGGGCTGCCAGCGCGGCCGCCTGCTCGTGCCGGGTGTCGACGGCGCGGATGCCGAGGCTGATGCAGGCGGCCTCCGTCTCCAGCATGGGGCCGCCCATGAGGTAGAACAGCGTGTCGACGCCCTGCGAACGGAGAGCTTGCGCCAGCACCTCGGAGCCCGTGATCGTGGCCATGGCGGTCCTTTCGCGGTTCGGTGGCTCGTGGGGCGCAAGCGTAGCCGCGCTCGGTGGCGCGGTCAAATCCACGATCTGATCGGGGGCGTATCGGCCCCGGCACGTTGACCATCCCGCCGCAGGCGGCTACCGTGGCGTCATGGCTGCGGCGGAGCCCGACGTCAGGACCCGGCGTTTCCGGCGCGTGGAGTACGAGCGGCTCGTGGACCTCGGGGTCTTCGTCGGCGAGCGGCTCGAGCTGCTCGACGGCCTCCTCGTCGTCAGCGAGCCGCAGGGCAGCCGGCACGCGGCCACGGTCCGGCGCGTCCTTCGCGCGCTCCGCGCCGCGGTGGGTGACGCCTGGCAGATCGATTCGCAGCTGCCCCTGGCCCTCGACGAGGATTCCGAGCCCGAGCCGGACATCGCGGTGGTCGCCCCCGACCCGACCGCCTACCGGGAGGCGCATCCCTCGCGCGCCGTCCTCATCGTCGAGGTCGCCGACGCCTCGTACCGCGTCGACCGCGAGCACAAGACGAGCCTCTACGCGCGCGCCGGCATCCCGGAGTGCTGGATCGTCGATCTCGCCCGGGAGACGGTCGAGGTGCACCGCGTGCCGGAGAAGTGGGCGGGCGCGCCCTATGGCTGGCGCTACGCCACCGTCATGGCGCTGCGTCCCCCGGCGACCGTCGAGCCCCTGGCCGCACCCAACACCCGGATCCCGGTCGCCGACCTCCTGCCCTGAGCCCGCGGCCAGGGATGGGATCGGGGCCTGGCCGACATGAAGCCGGGGAGGTGATCCGCGGGGGACGCGGGGGTCCGGGCGCTACGCGCGGCTCGCGCGCTCCTGCTCGACCAGCACGCGACGGAGGATCTTGCCCGCGGCCGACCTCGGGATGGCGTCGACGACCGCCAGCCGCCGGATCTTCTTGTGGGGCGCCACGCGGCCAGCCACCCACTCCATGAGATCGGCCGGGGCCGCGGGCTGGCGCAGCACCACGAACGCCTTCGGCACCTCGCCGGCCTCCTCGTCGGGGCTCGGGATCACCGCCGCGTCGGCGATGGCCGGATGGGACAGCAGCAGGCCCTCCAGCTCGGCGGGGGCCACCTGCATGCCCTTGTACTTGATCAGCTCCTTGACGCGGTCGACGACGTAGAAGTAGCCGTCGGCGTCCGCGTAGCCGACGTCGCCCGTGTGCAGCCATCCCTCGGCATCGATCGTCCGCGCCGTGGCCTCCGGGTCGTTCCAGTAGCCGCCCATGATGTTCGGGCCGCGCACGCAGATCTCCCCGCGCTCGCCCACCCCGAGCTCGGCCCCCGTCTCCACGTCCACCACCCGGGATTCCATCCCGGGCAGCGTCAGCCCCACGGCGCCGCCGCGCACCTTCTCCGGGTCCTGCGGCGTGGTGTGGCAGGCGAGGCTCGTCTCCGTCATGCCGTAGCCCTGGGTCACCAGACATCCGAGACGCTCGGCGCACGCGC
>JAICGY010000245.1 GCA_025922915.1 Candidatus Methylomirabilota bacterium
GCATCCCCGTTGCCTCCCCCCGGAGAGCGCCGCGTGTCACACGCATGCCGAACCACCGTCAACCCGGACGTCACGATTGGAGGCCAAGCTCTTGGACGAGCGCGAGTCGGTCGGAGGCACCGCGATGGCGGAGCGGACGGAATGCCGGCTGGCGGCGGCCGGCCGTCCCGCTTCGACGCCCGTGCCTCGCCAGGTGCTCGGGCTGGTCGTCCTCGTGCTGACGCTGGGGCCCGCGTGGACCACGTTCCGGGCGCCGGCCGACCCGGCCCTCGGATACGCCCTCGGCGACGTGGCGGCGGACGAGGAGAGCGACGAGGACACCGACGAGGGCGCGGCCACCGCGGTCACGATGCCCGAGATCAAGGCCCACATCCGCGAGGTGGCCGCGCGCCACGGGCTCTCCCCCCGCCTCGTCGCCGCCATCATCGAGGCGGAATCCGAGTTCAACCCCCGCGCCGTGTCGCGCCGGGGCGCGCGCGGCCTCATGCAGCTCATGCCGGCCACCGCCCAGAGCCTCGACGTCGAGGACTCCTTCGATCCGCTCGAGAACATCGACGGGGGCGTGCGCCATCTGCGCCGGCTGATGGACCGCTTCCACGGCGATCTCCCGCTCGTGCTCGCCGCCTACAACGCCGGCGAGGGCACGGTGACGGCGTACGGCGGCATCCCGCCCTACCCGGAGACGCGCCGGTACGTCCGCAAGATCCTGCGGCGCATCGGCTACCGGCCGCGGGCGACGACCACCCGGGCACGGCCCGTGGTCCTGCGCGTGAGCAGCCGCCCGGCGGCGCCGCCGGTCGCGATCGTGGAGGCGAGCATGACGCCCCGCGCGGCGTACGCCGCATGGCGCGTCCAGGAGGCATCCCCGCCGGCGAGCGACGCCCCGCGCCCGAGCGCGGACGAGTCGCCGCGACCCGGGCGTCAGATCCCGACCCCGAGGGCCCGCACCTTCGAGCCCCAGGGGCCGTGAGGAGAAGCGTGAGGAGGAGGACCCGATGATGGAGCGACTGATCGACCGGTTGCCGGAGGCCTGGCGCGAGATCGCCGAGCTGGCCACGGCACCCATCGCGTGGGTTCCGCGGCTGCAGCTGGCGGTGCTCGAGTTCTTTCTCGAGTCGCCGTCGCCGTCCATCGCCGCCGCGAAGTACGTCTTCCTGGTGTTCCCGGCGCTGCTGGGGCTCGTCGCCGTCTGGTGCACGCAGCTCTCGCTCTTCACCCTGCCCTTCCGGTCCGCGCGGACCCGCTACGTCTCGCTGCTGTTGCTGGCGTGGTGGGACGCCGCGCGCATGGTGTGGATGTACTGGGCGGGTCTCGTCCGGCTCGCCGTCGTGCTGATCGGCTGGGGGCTGGTGCTCGCGCAGTTCGCCGTCCGCCTCGGCGCGGCGCTCGTCCGGCACGCCGGCGCCGCCCCGCTCGCCGCGGCGGGACGCGCGACGCGCATGTACGTCGGGCCAGGCCTGCCCATGGTCGCGCTCGTCCTGCTCGCCCTGTGGTGCGCGCTGGAGGCCGCCGTCTTCACCACCGCGCTGGGCCCGACCGTCACCGACACGCTGCTGGACCTGATCGGCGGCGAGGCGGCGCCGCGCGGGACCGGGCCCGTGCTCTACCTGATCCTGATGCTGCTGGTGCTGGGCTCCTTCGCCTGCGTGCAGGCGCTCGTGGACGCCGTCCGGACGCGGGACCACACGTTCGTGGGCCAGATCGTCCTCGTCCAGCTGTTCGTCGTGGGCTTCGAGGTGATGTTCCTCTACCGCGAGCTCGCCGACGGCCTGACGCCCTGGATCGCCCAGGCGACGGGGCTCCGCCCCGGTGCCGCAGCCACGCTCGCCCTCGCCGCCGGCGGATGGGTCGGCGTGCGGAGCCTGACGTGGTTCCTCTTCGGCCGCTACGGCACGCCTCCCCTGCTGGCCCTGATCGCCCGGCAGCCCCGCGCCGCCGCCGCCGCGCCCGCCGAGATCGCCGCCGCCGTGCCGGCCCGGCTCTGGTGGCGACCGAGCGCGGAAGCGCTGCGCAGCGAGCTCGCCTGGCTGCACGAGCGCGGCGAGGCCCTGCTCGAGTACCTGGCCTTGCCCGCGCTCCACGTGCTGGCCGCCGCCCTGAACTTCGCGATGATCCTCACTTCCGCCCGGCCGGCCTTCAACCTGCCCTTCCGCAACCTGAAGGAGGCCACGGACGCGCGGGACGGGCTCGCCATGGCGGACCTCGCCGCCCGCAAGCAGGTGAGCCTGTGAGACCGCTCCACCGGGCGCTCGCGCTCGGGCTCGCGGCCGGGCTGCTCGTCGGTGCGTGCGCCGACCCGCCCGCGGCGGCCGCGTCGCGTCGCTCCGCCCCCACCCTCTTCGTCGCCGTGGACGCGACCGGCACGCTCGCACACGAGCGGTACGACGACGCCATGGCGTTCCTGGCCTGGTACGTCCACGGACGCGTGAACGGGCTGGGCGGGCTGCCGGTCCCGGGCGACCTCGTCGTCACCGCGGTGGCAAGCACCTCCGAGGCGCCCGTGCGCTCGGTGGAGGACTTCGTCGGGCGCAGCGTCGCCGAGATCGAGGCGGATCTCCGGGCCTGGTTCCCGCCGGGGGACGGGCCGAGGGACTTCACGGCCTTCTTCCGCCGCGTGGCGCGGACGGTCGCCGAGCGTCACCTCGTCCTGACACCGATCACGGTCCTCGTCCTCACCGATGGCGTGCCGGGCAAGCGCGCGGCGGCCAGCGCGTACCGCGAGATCGACCTCCGGCCCCTCGACTACCTCGCGCGCCGCATCACGGTCCGGCTGGCGTGGACGAGCCCGCCGGTCGCCGAGCGCTGGCGCAGCCTCGCCCAGCGAGCCCGCGTGCGCCTGTGGACCGTCGATCAGGAGGTGATGAAGAGCTGGCGCGCCCAGCTGGCGCCCGACACGCCGCCGGCCGGCCAGGGCCGGCTGTGGCAGTGGGTCCGGGAGACCATCGACGTCCGCGTCCGGAGGGGCACATGAACGCCCGGCATCCCGAGATGGTCGTGGGCGGCCTGCTCACGGGAGCGTTCATCGGCTTCTTCTGGCATCCGGCCGGCTCGCTCGGAGCGCTCCTCACGGCCGCGATCATCGTCGCCGCGTCCCGCCCGTT
Source organism: Candidatus Methylomirabilota bacterium (assembly GCA_025922915.1). Classification (GTDB taxonomy): domain Bacteria; phylum Methylomirabilota; class Methylomirabilia; order Rokubacteriales; family CSP1-6; genus JAICGY01. Next base: position 3,102 of record JAICGY010000245.1, read on the forward strand.
CGGCGCCCCGCGCGCCTGACCGCCCGGGCCGCTCCGCCGGCGCGTGGTATACGCCGGTGAGGAGCGCGCCATGACCTTCGACTTCGACCGGATCGTCGACCGCCGCGACACCGACAGCAACAAGTGGCAGAAGTACGGGCCCGACGTCCTGCCGCTCTGGGTCGCCGACATGGACATCCCCTCACCGCCCGCCGTGGTGGAGGCTCTCCGCGCGCGGGTGGCGCACGAGATGTTCGGGTACCTCGCCGAGCGCAACCCGCTGCCCGAGGTGATCGCCGAGCGGATGCGCAAGCGGTACGGCTGGTCGGTGAGCCCGGAGGCGGTCACGCTGCTCCCGGGCGTCATCCCCGGCCTCACTGTCGCGGCCCGCGCGGTGGCGCGGCCCGGCGACGGGCTGCTGATCCAGACGCCGGCCTACCCGCCCATCCAGCGGGTGGCCGGCAACACGGGCCTCGTCCGCCAGGAGCACGAGCTCGCCCGGCAGCCCGACGGACGGTACGTGGTGGACCTCGACCGGTTCGCGCGCGCCATCGACGGCCGCACGCGCGTCTTCCTGCTCTGCAGCCCGCACAACCCGGTGGGGCGCCTGTTCACCCCCGCCGAGCTGGCGGGGATGGCCGAGACCTGTCTGCGCCGCGACCTCGTCATCGTCGCCGACGAGATCCACAGCGATCTGGTCCTGGACGGCGCCCGGCACGTCCCGATCGCCTCGCTCGCGCCCGAGGTCGAGCAGCGCACGATCACGCTCGTCGCGCCCAGCAAGACGTTCAACCTGCCCGGGCTCAAGTGCGCGGCGGCCGTCATCCCGAACGCGGCGCTGCGCGAGCGGTTCGTCGCCGCGCGCGCCGATCTCGTGCAGGTGCCCAACGTGCTGGGCTACACCGCCGCCCTCGCCGCCTACCGGGACGGCGACCCGTGGCTGGAGGGGCTCCTGCGCCACCTGGAGGGCAATCGCGATGCCCTGGTACGCGGGGTGCGCGAGCGCCTGACCGGCGTCGCGATCTCCCCGCCGGAGGCGACCTACCTGGCCTGGCTGGACTGCCGCGCGGCGGCGATCCCGGGCGGCGATCCCTTCACGTTCTTCCTCGAGCGCGCGCGAGTGGCGCTCAACGACGGGCAGACGTTCGGGCGGGGCGGGGCCGGCTTCGTCCGGCTGAACTTCGCCTGCCCGCGGCCCATGCTGATGGAGGGTCTCGCGCGCCTCGAACGCGCCCTCAGCATGCGGGACTGACGCCGCGCGCGTGCCGCCGGGCCGTCACGGGGCGACGGGCTTGAGGAAGAGGACGCCCAGGGGCGGCAGCGTCAGCGAGACCGAGTGCGGCTGGCCCTGCCAGGGCGTCGGCTCCGCCCACACGCCTCCGAGGTTGCCGACGTCGCCGCCGCCGTAGGTGCCCGCGTCGCTGTTGAGCGCCTCGCGGTAGAACCCGGGGCGCGGCACGCCGACCCGGTACCCCGGCCGCGCCACCGGCGTGAAGTTGCAGACGACGACGACGAGGTCCTCGGGATCGCGCGCGCGCCGCACGAACGAGACCACGGACTGCTCCCAGTCCGAGCAGTCGATCCACTGGAAGCCCGCGGGTTCGAGGTCGAGCTGGTGCAGTGCCGGCTCCGCGGCGTAGAGACGGTTCAGGTCGCGCACGAGCCGCTGGACGCCCCGGTGGTAGGGGCCGGCATCGAGGAGGTGCCAGTCGAGGCTCCGGTCGTGATTCCACTCGCCGGCCTGACCGAACTCCCCGCCCATGAAGAGGAGCTTCTTGCCCGGGTGCCCGTACATGAAGGCGTGCAGGGCGCGCAGGTTGGCGAAGCGCTGCCACTCGGTGCCGGGCATCTTGCCGAGGAGCGAGCCCTTGCCGTGCACGACCTCGTCGTGCGAGAGGGCGAGGATGAAGTTCTCGGTCCACGCGTAGAGCAGCCCGAACGTCAGCCGGTCGTGGTGGTACTTGCGGTGGACCGGATCGCGCGCCATGTAGTCGAGCACGTCGTGCATCCAGCCCATGTTCCACTTGAACCCGAAGCCGAGCCCGCCCAGCCAGGTCGGCCGGGAGACCATGGGCCAGGCCGTCGACTCCTCGGCGGCCATGACGATGCCCGGCCGGTCGCGGTGGGCGAGCTCGTTGAGCCGACGCAGGAACGCCATCGCGGCCAGGTTCTCGCGCCCCCCGAACTCGTTGGGGAGCCACTCGCCCGGCCGGCGGGAGTAGTCCAGGTAGAGCATGGAGGCGACGGCGTCCACGCGCAGGCCGTCCACGTGGTAGCGGTCGAGCCAGAAGAGCGCGTTGCCGAGGAGGAAGTTCGCCACCTCGTTGCGGCCGTAGTTGAAGATCAGCGTGCCCCAGTCGGCGTGCTCGCCCAGGCGGGGATCGGCGTGCTCGTACAGGTGCGTGCCGTCGAAGTAGCCGAGCCCGTGCGGGTCCTTGGGGAAGTGGGCCGGGACCCAGTCGAGGATGACGCCGATTCCCTGCCGGTGCAGGTGCTCGACGAAGGCCATGAACTCCTTCGGCGTGCCGTGGCGCCGCGTCGGCGCGTAGTACCCGATGACCTGGTAGCCCCAGGAGCCGTAGAACGGGTGCTCCATCACGGGGAGCAGCTCGACGTGCGTGTAGCCCATGTCGCGGGCGTAGGCCCCGAGGCGGTCGCCGAGCTCCGCGTAGGTGAGGAACCGGTCACCCTCCTCGGGCACGCGCATCCACGAGCCGAGGTGGACCTCGTAGATGGCGACCGGACGGTCGTGAACGGAGGCGCGATCCCGGGCCGTCATCCACGGCTCGTCCTGCCACCGGAAGCCGTCGAGCGAGGAGACCACCGCCGCCGTCCGCGGCGTCTCCGCCTCGAAGGCGAAAGCGTACGGGTCGGCCTTGAGCGCGATCGGCTCGCCGGAGCGCGCGCGGATCTCGAACTTGTAGCGTGCCCCCTCCGCCACGTCGGGCACGAACAGCTCCCAGAGGCCGTTGGCCGGGTGCCGGCGCATCGGGTGGCGCCGGCCGTCCCAGCGGTTGAAGTCGCCGACCACGCTGACACGCCGCGCCCCGGGCGCCCAGACGGCGAACACGACGCCCGTGACGCCCTCCAGCACCGTGAGGTGCGCCCCGAGCTTGTCGCTGGCCGCGTAGTGCGTGCCCTCGGCGAGCAGGTGACGGTCGAAGTCGCTGAGGGTGGAC
>JAICGY010000246.1 GCA_025922915.1 Candidatus Methylomirabilota bacterium
CCTCGGTCCACGCGACCGGGCCCGGCTCGTGGACTCGCTCGAGGCCGCGCTGCGCGAGGGCGGGGGGCGGCTCGCCGTGGAGCTCGTGGACGGCGGCCGGCGCGACTTCGCGGAGGCGTTCCGCTGCCAGGCGTGCGGGGTGGCGCTCGAGCGCCCGCAGCCCCTGCTGTTCTCGTTCAATCACCCCCTCGGCGCCTGCCGGGAGTGCAAGGGCTTCGGCAACGTGCTGCGGTACGACGAGGATCTCCTCGTCCCCGACCGCACGCGCAGCCTCGCCGCGGGGGCCGTGGAGCCATGGACGCATCCCTCGGGCCGCTGGTACCAGCGCGAGCTGCTGAAGGCGGCCCGACGCGCCGGCGTGGACGTCGACACGCCGTGGGCGGCCCTGCTCCCGACGGCGCGAGCCCTCGTCTACCAGGGGCAGGGACGCTTTCCCGGCATCCAGGGGTTCTTCGAGGAGATGGAATCCTACCGGTACAAGCTGCACGTGCGGGTGTTCCTGTCGCGCTATCGCTCCCAGTCGCCCTGCCCGCTGTGCGCGGGCGCCCGCCTCACGCCGACCGCCCTCGCCGTGCGGGTGGCCGGCCTGACGATCGCCGAGATGACCGCGCTGACGATCGAGCGGCTGGCCGCGCTGGTCGCCGGGCTCTCGCTGGGCGTTCGGGAGGCGGTCGTGGCCCGCGAGATCCTCCGGCAGCTGACCGCCAAGCTGTCCTTCCTGGTGCGCGTCGGCCTGGGGTACCTCACGCTCGCCCGGCAGACCCGAACGCTGTCCGGGGGCGAGGCCCAGCGCATCAACCTCGCCAACCAGCTGGGCTCGCAGCTCGTGGGCGCGCTCTACGTCCTGGACGAGCCGTCGATCGGCCTGCACGCCCGCGACACCGAGCGGCTCGCCGGCCTGTGTCACGACCTGGCCGAGGCGGGCAACACCGTGGTGGTGGTCGAGCACGACCGCAGCTTCATCGAGGCGGCGGACCACGTGGTGGAGCTCGGCCCCGGGTCCGGAGAGCGGGGTGGCGAGATCGTCTTCGCGGGCTCCCAGGAGGAGTTCCGCCGTGCCACGCACTCGCTCACGGCGCGCTATCTCTCCGGCCGGGAGACGATCCCCGTGCCCCTCGCGCGGCGGACGGGCCGCCGGCACCTCGTGCTGACCGGCGCCTGCGCGCACAACCTCAAGGACGTGACGTTCCGGGTGCCGCTCGGCACCCTCACCGTCGTCACCGGGGTGAGCGGGTCCGGGAAGTCCACGCTCGTGCACGACACGCTCTACCGTGCGGTCGCGCGCGCGTTCAAGGCGGAGTTCCAGCCGCCCGGCGCCTACACCGCCCTGCTCGGTCTCGAGTACCTGAAGGGCGTCCGGCTCATCGACCAGGAGCCGATCGGACGCACCCCGCGCTCCAATCCCGTCACGTACGTGAAGGCGTTCGACGAGATCCGCCGGCTCTACGCCGGCCTGCCGCGGAGCCAGGCCCTGGGGCTCGGGCCCGGCGCCTTCTCCTTCAACGTGCCGGGCGGGCGGTGCGAGACGTGCCAGGGCGACGGCATGCAGAAGCTCGAGATGTACTTCTTCGAGGATGTCTACGTGTCCTGCCAGGAATGCGAGGGCCGGCGTTACCGCCCCGACGTGCTGAGCGTGCGGCACCGGGGACGCTCGATCTCCGACGTGCTGCGCATGACGGTCGACGAGGCGGTCGAGCTCTTCGCCGGCCAGACCACCCTCGCCCGCCGCCTCCGCGTCCTGCAGGAGGTCGGTCTCGGATACCTGCGCCTGGGTCAGCCCGCGACGACCCTCTCCGGCGGGGAGGCGCAGCGGCTCAAGATCGCCGCCGAGCTCGGCGGCCGCGGCGGCGGGGACGTCCTCTACATCCTGGACGAGCCGACGACCGGCCTGCACCTCGACGACGTCAAGCGGCTGCTCGGCGTGCTCGGCCGGCTCGTGGACGCCGGCAACACCGTCCTCGTCGTCGAGCACCACCTCGACGTCGTCAAGTGCGCGGACTGGGTCGTCGACCTGGGGCCGGAGGGCGGCGAGGCGGGCGGCGAGATCGTCGCCGAGGGCACACCGGAAGTCGTCGGCCAGACTCCCGGCTCCTACACCGGCAAGTTCCTGGCCGAGGCGCTCGCCGCCCTCGCCGCTCGCGCCTGACCGGGCTCGACGGCCCCGATGCGCGCGCCAGCCCGGCTCTTCTACGGCTGGATCGTCGTGGCCGGCGCGTTCCTGGTCCTCTTCACCGCCTACGGCGCGCAGTACTCGTTCGGCGTCTTCTTCAACGCGCTGCTCGAGGAGTTCGGCTGGAGCCGCGCCAGCCTGGCCGGGGTCTTCTCGCTCTACGCCTTCACGTACGCCGCCTTCGGGTTCCCGGCCGGCCGCCTGACGGACCGGTGGGGGCCGGGGCGCGTCATCGCCATCGGGGCGCTGTTCCTCGGCGGCGCCCTGGCCGGCATGGCGCTGGTGACGCGGCTCTGGCAGCCCTACGTGCTCTACGGGCTCGTGGCCGCGCTCGGCATGGGCACCGCGTACGTCCCGTGCAACAGCACGGTGGTGAAGTGGTTCGTGCGGCGCCGGGGGCTGGCGGTCGGGATCGCGTCCAGCGGCGGCAGTGTCGGCACGTTCCTCCTGCCGCCGCTCGCGCAGGCCGCCGTCGCCTCCCTGGGCTGGCGCGGCGCCTACGCCGCCTGCGGCATCGTCGTCGGCGTCGTGCTCGTGACCGTGTCGCGCGTCATGCGGCGCGATCCCGAGTCCCTCGGCCTGCACGCCGACGGCGACCCGCCGGCCGCCGCCACGGCGGCGCCGCCCGGCCCGGCGTGGTCGCTCGGTGGCGCGGTGCGGACTCCCGCGCTCTGGCTGCTGGGCGCCGCCTTCACCGCCACCTGGATCCCCGTCTTCATCCCGCTGGTCCACCTCGTCGCCTACGCTCGTGATCTCGGCCACTCCCCGCTGCTCGGGGCGTCGCTCGTGAGCGCGCTCGGCGCGGGGGCCGTGATGGGCCGGCTGATCATGGGCGGGGTGTCGGACCGTCTCGGCCGCCGGCCGACGATCGCCGCGGCCATGGGGCTGCAGGCGGTCGCCTTCGGCGGCTTCGCCGTCGCCGGCGGCCTGACCGGGCTCTACCTCGCGTCGTTCGTGTTCGGCTTCTCCTACGGGACGATCTCGACGCTCTTCCCGGCGATCGTCGGCGACTACTTCGGCCGCGAGCAGGCGGGCTCGCTCGTCGGCTTCCTGTTCATGGTCGCGGGCTCGATGGCGGCGTGGGGGCCGCTCGGCGCCGGGGCGATTCACGACGCCACCGGCAGCTATGCGCCGGCCTTCGCGACGGCCGCCGCCTGCAACCTGGGGGCGGTGGCCCTGCTGCTGGGCTGTCGCCCGCCGCCCGGCGGCCGCCTGGCCGGACGGCGCGCCGCCCCTTCCGCGGCGACCGCCGCCGCGCCTATACTGCGCGGGCCGGAACGCCGCGAGCGACGCGGGTGGCCGGCCTCACGGGAGGACGGATGAAGACGCTGCGGGACAGGTACGGCATCGTGGGCGTGGGGGAGACCGAGTACTCGCGCGGCTCGAATCGCACCACCCGCGCCATGGCCGTGGAGGCCGTCCGCAAGGCGATCCTCGACGCGGGCCTCACCGCCGCCGACGTCGACGGCATGATGTCGTACCAGAACGGCGACTCCACGCCGGCCAACTGGGTGGCCCCCGACCTGGGCATCCGGCTGAACTTCTACATGGACGTGGTCGGCGGGGGCTCGTCGACGGAGGCCCTGATCGGCCTCGCCATGGGCGCCATCGAGGCCGGCATGTGCAGCACCGTCGCGATCTTCCGCTCGATGAACGGCTACTCGGAGTTCCGCATCGGCGGCACCGGGGTGCGCGCCGCGCAGCCCGTGCGGGGGCTCGACCTGGCCCAGGTGCCGTTCGGCATGCGCAGCGCCGGGCAGAACTTCGCCCTCACCTTCATGCGCCACATGTACGAGTACGGCACCACGAGCGAGCAGGTGGCCCACGTCAAGGTCGCGCACAGCAAGCACGCCTCCCAGAACCCCAAGGCGCTGCTCAAGGAGCGGGTCACCGTCGAGGACGTCGTCGGCTCGCGGTGGATCGTGAAGCCGCTCCACCTCCTGGACTGCTGCCTGGAGACCGACAACGCCACCTGCCTGATCGTCACCTCCGCCGAGCGCGCCCGCGACTGCCGGCCGCGGCCGGTGTACGTGATGGGGGTGGCCGGGCGCGTGAACAAGCCGCGCACGGACTTCCACTGGGCGCACGGCCCCATCACCCGCGTGGCGGGACACTACGCCAGGGACATCGTGTTCGGTCAGGCCGGCATCGGGCCCGAGGACGTCGACGTGACCGGCTCCTACGACGCCTTCACGTTCACCACGATGCTGCAGCTCGAGGAGTACGGCTTCTGCCCGAAGGGCGAGGGCGGCGCGTACGTGTCGAGCGGCACCATCGAGCTCGGGGGCAAGCGCCCCAACAACACCGCCGGCGGCCACCTCTGCGAGGGCTACACGCACGGCATGTCGATGGTGATCGAGAACGTCCGGCAGCTCCGCGGGACCGTCGACGACTACTGCCCTGGGGCCGCCGACGGCGTCCACACCTACGACTACGGTCCCGGCCGCTGCCGGCAGGTGCGGGATGCCGAGATCGCCATGAACCTCGGATGGGCCATGCCGCCGACCGGTTCCGCCCTGATCCTGCGGCGCTAGTTTAGAGTACGCGTAACGAGCCCCGCCCTGGCTTCGCCGGGGCGGGGTGAGCGTCGGGGGGTTGGGGGCGCCCGGAGCCCCCATGTGAAAGGACGCGACGATGCCCCAGCCCGTGACCTATCGCGGCATGACCCTGGTGGTCCCCGACAACGACTCCGAGTGGAAGGAGTACTTCGAGCACGCGCGCCAGCACCGGCTGGCGCTGCGCGCCTGCGCGGCCTGCGGCCTCCTGCGCTACCCCCCGACCCACGCGTGCCCCTGGTGCATGGCCCTCGAGTGGACGTGGCGAGAGGTCAGCGGCCGCGGGACCATCTACTCCTACGAGATCGTCGTCCACGCCATCCAGCCCGGCTTCAAGGACGCCGCCCCCTACCCGGTCGTCCTGGTCGAGCTCGACGAGCAGCGCGGGGCGCCGACCCCCGACGAGGCCCTGCGCATCGTCGCCAACCTGGTGCGCCCGGACTTCACGCCGGAGGACGAGAAGAGCGTCGCCATCGGCAAGCGCGTGCGGGTCGTGTTCCAGGATCTCGCGGACCATCTCGCCCTGCCCCAGTTCACGCTCACCGACGAGCCGGCCGCGGGCCGGGTCTGGCGCCTGCCCGGGTAGGACGGCGCGGCGCTCAGCCCACCGCCCCGTCCGCGGGCCCGCCACCGGCGGCCAGCTCCTCCCGCTGGCGCTGGCGCGCCGCCGCCAGCGCCTCCGCGCTCGGCTCGAGCAGCAGCTGGTGGAGCCGCTCGGCCGCCAGGGCGGGCGGGATCAGCACGTAGTCCGCGCCCTCGCCGTACAGCTGCTCGGCGGCGGGCAGCGTGTCGGCGGTCACGATGAATCGCGCCGCCGGGGCGAGACCGCGCACCTGCCGCAGCAGCCGCCGGTTGTCGGTCCCCTGCAGGAACCAGTCGGAGATGCTGGAGACGACCACCGACGCGCGCTCGATCCCCGCGTGCCGGAGGGTCTCGGCGTTGCTCACGTCCCCGTAGTGGCCGGCGACGCCGGCCGCCTGCAGCTGCTCGAGCGTCTCGGGGTTGAAGTCGACCGCCACGATGCGGCGCTTCATCACCGCCTGCTCCCGCTCCAGGTGGCGCAGCAGGGCCAGCCCCTCCCGGGAGACCCCGAGGAAGAAGATGTCGGCCTTTTCGCCGGCGTCGGCGGTCGCCGGCCCCGGGCTGCTCCAGCGCCGGACGCCGAGGACGCCCAGCGTGCGGGCGAGCGCGCTGGCGATCTCGTGGTTCTTCCGGATGGCATAGGTGGACAGGACGGACGTGAGCAGCAGCGTGTAGAGCACCAGGGAGACCACGCGGTCGCTGACGTGCCCGTACCCCGCGCCGAGCGACACGACCACGAGCGAGAACTCGCTGATCTGCGCCAGGTTCACGGCGACCACGCCCGAGGTTCGCGTGTCGAGCCGCAGCAGCCGGAACACCGGAAAGATGACGAGGAAGCGGCCGAGGACCACGAGGCCGGCCGCGGCGGCGGCCAGCGCCAGCAGGTCGCCCCCGGGCACCGGGACCTTGAGGCCCAGCGAGACGAAGAACAGCGTCACGAA
>JAICGY010000247.1 GCA_025922915.1 Candidatus Methylomirabilota bacterium
CGCGGTGGCCGAGCCGGAACCGGCGGGGCGAGCGCTGGCACTGGGGAAGGCGCCGGCGGCGCGGGTCCTAGAGGACTGGCGCGAGGCGCTCGACGATGCGGGCATCGAGGCGGTGGTCGTCTGTCTGCCGTCCGGCATGCACGCCGACGTGGCATGCGCCGCCTTCGCGGCCGGCAAGCACGTCTATCTGGAGAAGCCGGTCGCCACGACGTTCGAGGACGGCCATCGCGTGCGGGACGCATGGCGTGCGAGCGGCGCGATGGGGATGACGGGGTTCGACCAGCGCTTCGCGGCGCCCATGGTGGCGCTCAAGCGCGAGCTCCGGGCGGGGACGATCGGCAGGCCGACGGGCGCCCGGCTCGCTATGGGGAGTGGCAGGCGCGACGCGCCGGAGTGGAAGCGGGCGCGGGCGACCGGCGGGGGCGTGCTCCTCGACCTGGGCAGCCACATGGCGGATCTCGTGCGTTTCGTGCTCGAGAAAGAGGTGGGCGTGGTCGGAGCATCCATCGCTTCGGTCCTCGCCGACGACGACACGGCGGCCTTCACGATGACGCTCACCGGCGGGCTGCTGGCCCAGGCGTGGGTCACCCTGGCGGGGATCACCGAGAGCCGCTTCGAGGTCGTCGGCGAGCGCGGCATGCTGATCGCCGACCGCTACGCGGGGACGCTGCGTCACGAGGCGCCGGAGCCGCCCTGGGGCCGGCCGGCGCGGGCGCGCGCGGGACTTGCCCGGCTGGGCCGCCACACCCGCGCGCTGCTCGAGGTCGCGCGCCCTGTCGCGCTCGGCGCCACTTACCGGGCGGCGCTCGAGGCCTTCGCGGAGGCGGTCTCCACGGGAAGACCAGCCGCACCGGACATCGAGGACGGCGTTCGGAGCCTCGCCGTGGTGCTCGCGGCGGAGGAATCGGCCCGAACCGGCCGCTCGACGGCCGTCCCGTCCGCCTAGCGCCTGCCCGCGCGACGGGGGAGCACCGCGTCCCGCGCCACCGAGAGCTCGCGGCGGCTGAACTCGCCCATGGCGACCAGCGCCAGAGGGATGGAAACGCAGAACAGCGCGAGCTCGGCGATCAGCTCCCAGCCGCCGGCGGCCCACGCGCGCGCGCCGATGCCCACGGCCAGGGACACGAGCGCGATCCGGAGGAGGCTGGTGGCGGGTGGACGTACGTCCCACATGCGCGCGATCGCCGCCAGGGTGAGCAGCGCTCCCGTCACCAGCACGCAGGTCGACACCCACGCCGCGCCGATCGGGCCGAAGCGGGGGATCGCCCACAGGTGCCCGCCGATCGCCACCGGGACGAGAGAGACAAGGATCCACGCCTGCCGGTCGAGCCTGCCGCCGGCGATCAGCATCGTGCCGCCGACCGCCATCAGCGTCACGGCCACGCCGGCGAAGAGGAGGCGGGTGAGTATCGGCCCCGCCGGCGCGAACTCCGCCCCGAAGACGAGCTCGACGATTCCGTTCGACGCGCCGGCCGCGAGCGCCGTGAACGGCACCAGGAGGAGGGTGAGCCTCAACGCGTCCCGCGCGAGCTCGCGGGCGTGATCGATCTCCCCCTCCCGCGTGAGCCGCACGAGGGTCGATAGGATCAGCGGGGCGAAGGCCGCCGCGAACACGGTGGTCACGAGCGACAGGTTGCGCGCGGCGGCATAGAAGCCGGCTTCGGCCGTGGATCCGCCCAGCGCCTTGAGCGTGAACAGGTCCGCGTCCTGGATCACCCGCAGCGCCATCGCTGCCACCAGCAGTGGCGCCGCCGCGGCCAGGAACGGGCGCGACGAGATCTCGCTCCGGGCCAGGACCGGGGCCCGGTCGTACCTGCGCGCCACCAGGAGCTCCAGCACCGAGGCTCCGATCGAGGCCAGGATCGCGCCCCGGATCGAGAGCCCCAGACCGACCAGCACCAGCATGAGCACCATGCGCGAGATCCAGCGCGTGGCCACCGCCCGGGCGCGGAGCCCGAACCGCCCCAGCCCCGTGACGATGTTCCGGTGGCCGTGCGCGTAGACGAACACGGCGACATCGATCGCGAAGAGGCGCAGGTAGCCCCCGAGTGCCGGTACCGACAGGGCGGTCGCGACCACGGGGGCCAGAACCCAGAGCGCGGCCGTGGCCAGGACCCCGGTGGCCAGGTGTAGCTGCAGGATGCGCGTCGCCAGCGGCTTCCACCGGGCGGTCTCCCGGATCGACAGGATCGTGGGTCGCGAGAAGAGCGAGACCACGCTCCACTGGATCCACGTGACGATCAGAGCCGCCAGGCTGAACACTCCGTATCCGTCGGCGCCGAGCCGGCGGGTCAGCCACGCGGCGGTGACGACGCCGGTCGGGAAGACAAGCGCTTCGGCCGCCAGCACCCGCATGGTCCCGGCCAGCGTCTTCTGTCCCGGCGAGGCACTCCGGTCCCGGTATCCCATGGCGAGATCGTATAGATTGCGGGGTCCGGCGCACAGGGCGCCGAGTCCTGTCGAACCCCGAAGAACAGACTATGGACCGCACAGTCGTCATCGGCGCCGGCCCGGCGGGTCTCGCGGCCGCGCACGAGCTCTCCGTCCTCGGCAGAGCCGCCACGGTGCTCGAGAAGGACGACCAGGTCGGCGGGATCGCCCGCACGGTCGTCTATCGAGGGTACCGGTTCGACATCGGGGGGCACCGCTTCTTCACCCGGGCCGCCGGCATCCAGGAGCTGTGGGAGGAGGTGATGGGCGGCGACTTCCTCGTCCGCCCGCGGCTGTCGCGGATCCACTACAACGATCGCTTCTTCCACTATCCGCTGAAGCCGGTCGAGGCGCTGATCGGACTTGGCCCCTTCGAGTCGCTGCGCATCCTGGTCAGCTATCTCCGGGCGCGCGCCTTTCCCATCGAGGACGAGCGCTCGTTCGAAGAATGGGTGGTCAACCGCTTCGGGCGTCGACTGTTCGAGATCTTCTTCCAGACCTACACGGAAAAGGTGTGGGGGCGGCCCTGCAGCGAGATCGGGGCCGAGTGGGCGGCGCAGCGAATCAAGAATCTGGATCTGGTCGCCGCTGTCCGGAACGCGCTCATCGGAAGTCGCGGCGACGGCCAGATCGTCACTACCTTGATCGACCGCTTCCACTACCCGCGGCTGGGGCCCGGCATGCTGTGGGAGCGGTGGACGGAGCGGCTCGTCGAGCGCGGAATCGAGGTCCGGCTCGGTGCCGAGGTGAAGCGACTGCACCACACGGAGGGACGCGTGGTGTTTGCGGAGACGCGGAGCCCGGACGGTACCACACACCGGCTGGCGGGCCGGCACTTCATCTCGACGATGCCGATCCGCGAGCTCGTTCATGCTCTCGAGCCCGCCCCACCGGCGGAGGTGATCGAGGCGGCGGACCGACTCCAGTACCGCGACTTCCTGACCGTCGTCCTGATCGTCGAAGTGGAGGAGCTGTTCCCCGACAACTGGATCTACATCCACTCGCCGGACGTGCGCGTCGGCCGGATCCAGAACTTCAAGAACTGGAGCCCCGAGATGGTGCCCGATCCATCCACCACGTCGCTCGGGCTCGAATATTTCGTCCACGAGGGGGACGACCTGTGGTCGATGCCGGACGACGAACTCGTCGCCTTGGGCGCCCGAGAGACCGAGCGGCTGGGCCTCGTGGATGCCGCACGGGTGCGGGACGGCGCGGTGGTGCGGGTGCAGAAGGCGTACCCCGTGTATGACGGCGACTACCGGGAGGCACTGGCCACGATCCGGGGCTGGCTGTCGAGCCTCCAGAACCTTCAGCTCGTCGGGCGCAACGGGCAGCATCGATACAACAACCAGGATCATTCGATGCTTACCGGGATCCTGGCCGCGCGGAACATCGACGGGGAGCGCCACGACATCTGGTCGGTGAACGTGGAGGAGGAGTACCACGAGGGGGGCGCCCCGGCGAGCGATCGGCTGACGCCTGGCGCGACGCGCGGGCGGACGCTCGAGGAGGTGCTGGCCGCCGCGTTCGCCCGCTACGACCCGCTGGCGCTGGGGGCGGCGGTGGGGCTCGTCCTCGGCGCGGGGCTGTTCCTCGCGACGGCCATCGCCATCCTGCGCGGGCCGGGAGGCGCGGGCAGCGTGCTGACGCTCATCGGACAGTACCTGCTGGGCTACGAGGTCAGCTGGGTGGGCGCGGGTATCGGGCTGGTCGGCGCCGGACTGGGAGGTTTCCTGTTCGGCTGGCTGCTGGCGTACGCGATCAACGGGCTGATCGGCTGGGAGGAGCTCCTGCTCCGCCGCCAGATCATCGCCCGCACGGTGGACCCGCTGGAGGCGATGCCGCAGTGACCGAGCACCCCGTCACGAGCGAGGAGCGCGCGCTGATCGAGGTCGCCGTCGCGCGAATGCGCGCCGGCATCCTGGCGATCGTCTTCGCCATGGTCTCAGGGACCGGTCTGTTCGTCGCCACCGCGTGGCTCCTGATCAAGGGCGGCGAGAACGTGGGTGCCACGCTGGGTCTGCTCGGGAACTATCTGCCCGGGTACGCGGTGACGTGGCCGGGGGCCTTCCTCGGCCTCGCGCACGGCGCCGTGATCGGAGGCACGATGGGCTGGCTGCTGGCCCGGATCTACAACCGGCTGGCGCGCGGTCGCAACTCCCAGGCGTAGCCGGCGGCGTTGGCGATCTGGGACAGCACGAGGAGCGCCGACATCCGTGCCTTGCCCTTCAAGCGCCGCCGCCACGGGAAGAGGATCAGGTTGCGGTAGAAGATCGCCGGCTCCGGGATCGGGGCGCTCCCTCGCAGGCGATGGAAGTGGGCCGCCCCGCGGCCGTAGGTGAAGTGCTGGCGCAGGAAGCTGCGCGGCCCCAGGCGGTGGGAGTGCAGAACGATCGCGTCCGGTGCGTAGACCAGCCGCCCGCCCGAACGCACCCACCGCAGACAGATCTCCCGGTCCTCTCCTCCCGCGCGCGCGAAGCGCTGGTCGAACCCTCCCAGACGCTCGAAGTCCGCTCGCGGTAGCGCCAGGTTGCTGGTCGTGAACATCGGGTCCGGCCGGGAGCCCGAATTGTAGTAGCTGTAGAGGTAGTCGATCAGCGCCTGGCTGGCGCTGGAGTAGGGATTCGCGCACAGCGCGTTCACGGTGCGGCCACCCACCCCGGCGCCCGGAGCCGCCGCCCGCGCGCGGTCGAGGGCCTGAAGCCAGTCGGCGACCGGCGCGCAGTCGTCGTCGAGGAAGGCCAGGCATTCGCCCTTCGCCTCGGTCGCCCCGCGGTTGCGCGCGATGCCGGGCCCGGCGGGAGACTGGTGCACGATCCGCGCGCCCGCCCGCTCGGCAGCCTCTGCAGCCGCCGAATCGATCGACTGCCGCCCGCCGTCGTCCACCACGATGGTCTCGAACCGATCGCGCGGAAACGCGAGCCGCGACACCGCCTCCAGGCACGAAGCCAGCCGTTGCGGCCGATCCCGGGTCGGGATGACGATGGAGAAGCGCGGCGCGGAGTCGCTCACGCGCGCGCTGCCGGCTCGGGACGGTGGGAGAACTCGTGCGCAGCGAGGAAGTCGCCGTCGCCGGGTCGCTTCGTCAGGTACGCCGCGGCCTCTCCCGCGCCGTGCGCCGTCAGGTGGAGGAGGATAGACGGCAGGGAAACGACCACGCTCGGACCCCGCATCGTGCGGACCGCGTCGCGCAGGACGCGGGGCAGGTTCATGAACGGGATCGCGGGCGAGCCCACGAGATACGCCGCTCGCCGGGGACCCGGCCAGGTGGCGATGCGACCGGCGCCGAACGACCGGCCCTGGTTGAAAAACAGCGTCAGCGAGGTGCCGAGAAGCGTCTCGTTGGTGTGGGCCGTGCGCGCCGCCGGCTCCAAGTAGAGCCGGCCGCCGCCCGCGCGAACGTCGGACTGGAGCCGGTACTCAGTGTCCAGCATGGCCCCCAGCCGGTCGCCGAACCGGTCGAGCCATTCCCGCTTGTAGGCGCTGTTATGGAAGGGCAGCAGATCGACCTCGCCCGCCGTATGCGGTTGGCTCCAGCGACCGTACGTGATCAGGAAACCGACCTTGCTCGTGCGCGTGTGCGGATTGGCGTTCTCGACCGCGGGACCGACGACGGCCCACGGCCCCTCGTGGGCGTGCAGGAGCGCCTCGGCCCAGCCGGGCGCCGGAAAGCTGTGGTTCTCCACGAACCCGACGATGGGCGCGCTCGCCGCGCGGACCCCCGAAGCCGCCGCGGATCCCCGCGACCGGATAGGGCCGTGCTCGACG
>JAICGY010000248.1 GCA_025922915.1 Candidatus Methylomirabilota bacterium
AAGAAGGTCTGCGACATGGGAGACTGCGGCGCCTGCACGGTGCTCGTCGACGGGCTCGCCACGTATGCCTGTCTCGCCCTCGCCGTCGACTGCGGCGGCCGGCGGATCGTCACGATCGAGGGGCTGGGCCGCGACCGCCTCGATCCCGTGCAGGAGGCCTTCATCCGGGCCGACGCGTTCCAGTGCGGCTTCTGCACGCCGGGGCAGATCCTGAGCCTGCGGGCGCTGCTCGACGCGAACCCCGCTCCATCGGACGCGGAGATCCTCCGGGCGGTGAGCGGCAACCTGTGCCGGTGCGGCGCCTATCTCAACATCCTGAAGGCCGGCCGTCTCGCCGCCGAGCTGCAGGCCGGACGGGACCAGCGGAGCGATGCCGAGACTCCACGTCGACAGGCTGCGTAGCGGCGACGGTTCCGAGGACGAGTACCGGGTCGTCGAGCGGACCGGGCTGGCCGCCTGGGACGCCACGACGGCGCTGACCGTCGTCGGCCGGCCCTACCCGCGCGTCGAGGGCGCCGAGAAGGTGACCGGCCGCGCGTGCTATGCCGGGGACGTCCGCCTGGCGGGCCTGCTGCACGCCCGCGTGCTCCGCAGCCCGCTCCCGCACGCGCGCATCCGGCGCATCGACACCGCTGCCGCCGAGGCGCTGCCCGGCGTGCACGCCGTGCTCGGCACCCACAGCGCGCCGGCGATCCGGTGGTACCCGGACGGCCTCCTGTTCGACCGGACGCTCCGCTTCGTCGGCGACGAGGTGGCGGCGGTGGCGGCCGAGTCCGAGGAGACGGCGGCCGACGCCCTGCGGCTCGTCGCGGTCGAGTACGAGCCGCTGCCCTTCGTCGTCGGCCTCGAGGCGGCCCTGCGGCCGGAGGCGCCGCCGGTGCGGGAGGGCGGCAACCTGGTCGGGCCTCCGAAGGTGTACGCCCGCGGCGACGCCGAGGCGGCCCTGCGCGAGGCGCCCGTGGTGATCGACGAGACCTACACGACCCAGACGGCGCTCCACAACTGCCTGGAGCCGCACGGCTGCACGGCCACCTGGGACGGCGAGCGGCTCACCCTCTGGGACTCGACCCAGTCCGTCTTCGACGTGCGCGAGCGCGTGGCCGAGACGCTCGGGCTGCCCGAGCACCGGGTCCGCGTGATCAAGCACCACATGGGCGGCGGCTTCGGCAGCAAGCAGATCGCCTGGAAGCACGCGGTCATCGCCGCGCTGCTCGCCCGGCGCGCGGGCCGACCCGTCCGGCTCATGCTCGACCGGGAGGCGGAGAACCTCGCGGCCGGCAACCGGAACGCGACCCGGCAGCGCGTGCGCCTCGGCGCCACGCGCGACGGGACGCTGACCGCCATCAGCGCGCGCATCGAGCAGGACACGGGCGCCTACCTCGTCGGCGGCGAGGGCAGCAACACGAGCGCGATCTACCAGACCCTCTACCGGTGCCCGAACGTCACCACGGAGCAGGTCGGCGTGTACACGAACACGGGCCCCGCCGTGGCCTTCCGCGCCCCCGGGCACGTCGAGGGCGCGTTCGCGCTCGAGTCCGCCATGGACGAGCTGGCGCGCGCCCTCGACATGGACCCTCTCGCGCTGCGCCTGCGGAACTACGCCGAGGCCGACCAGCGGCGCGGTCGCCCGTACACGACGCCCGACGGCCTGCGCCTCTGCTACGAGCGAGCAGCGGCCGAGTTCGGCTGGCGCCGCGACCGGCGGCCGTCCGGGCAAGGCTCGCGCCGCCGCGGGATCGGGATGGCCGCGCACGACTGGGGCGGCAGCGGATACCCGCCGGGCTATGCCTGGGTGAAGCTCAACGGCGACGGCAGCGCCGAGGTCGTGACCGGGACGCAGGACATCGGTACCGGCACCCGCACGGGACTGACCCAGATCGCCGCCGAGGAGCTCGGCCTGCCGCTGGAGCGGGTGCTCCTGCACCTGGGGGACACGGCGACCGGCGTCTACGCGCCGGTCAGCGCGGGCAGCGCCACCCAGGCGACCATCGGGCCCGCGGTCCGGGCGGCCGCGGCCGAGGCCAGGCGGCAGCTCCTCGAGGCGGCGGCCACGATGCTCGAGGCGGCGCCGGCCGACCTGCAGCTGCGCGAGGGGACGATCAGGGTGGCAGGCGCGCCCGACCGCGCGCTCGACGTCGCCGACGTGACGCGGCGGATCGCGCCGCACATGATCCAGGGGCACGGCGCCCGCGGCCCCAACCCCGATGGCAAGGCGGTCCGGACCTTCGGCGCCCAGTGCGTCGAGGTCGAGGTCGACGTCGACACCGGCGAGGTGAGCGTGCTGCGAGTCGTCGCGTCGCACGAGTGCGGACGCATCGTCAATCCCACGCTGGTCGACAGCCAGGTGCTCGGCGCCGTCACCCAGGGGGTCGGCTTCGCGCTGATGGAGGAGCGCGTCGTCGACGCCGGCGGCGTGGTGCTGAACGCCAATCTCGAGGAGTACAAGGTCCCCACGGCGCCCGACGTGCCGGCCGTGGTGCACGCGCGAGTGGACCGGCCCGACCCGGAGGCCAACGCGACGGGGGCCAAGGGCATCGGCGAGCCGCCGCTCGTCCCCACCGCGCCGGCCATCGCGAACGCGGTGTTCGACGCCGTCGGCGTCCGGATCCGGCACACCCCGCTGTCCCGGCGCCGGCTCCTCGCCGCCCTCGCCGCCCACCGCCCGGAGCCGGCATGAGACCGTTCGCCTACGCGAGCCCCCGCACCGCCGACGAGATCATCGCGCTCCTGACGCCGGGCTCGGCGGGCGCCGACGGCGCGAGCCGGCCCCTCGCGGGCGGGACCGATCTGCTCACCCTGATGAAGGCCGACGTCGCCACCCCCTCCCGGCTCGTGGACATCAAGCGCGCGGGGCTGCCGAAGGGCATCGAGGAGACGCCCCCGGGCCTCGTGGTCGGCGGCCTGACGACGCTGGCGCAGATCGAGACCCATCCGGCCGTCCGGGCTCGCTACCCGGCGCTCGCCGAGGCGACCGCCGTGGCCGCGACGGCGCAGCTCCGCAACGTGGCGACCGTCGCCGGCAACCTCCTGCAGCGCCCGCGGTGCTGGTACTTCCGCAACCCGCGGATCGCCTGCTGGCTCAAGGGCGGCGACCACTGTCCGGCACGTGACGGCGAGAACCAGCTGCACGCGATCCTGGGCGGCGGCCCGTGCCATGCGGTGCATCCGTCCGACGTCGCCCCCGCCCTCGTGGCGCTCGACGCCGACGCGCGCCTGCGCGGGCCCGGCGGCGAGCGCACCGTCCCGGTCGAGGGGCTGTTTGCGGCGCCCGAGGGCGGACGGCGCCGCGAGACCCTGGTCGGCAGCGACGAGCTGCTGCTCGCGCTGCGGCTGCCGCCGGCCGACGGCAGCCGCAGCACCTATCTGAAATCGATGGACCGGAAGGTCTGGGCCTTCGCCCTCGCCGGGGTCGCCGCCCGGCTGAGGCTCGACGGCCGGCGCGTCGCGGAGGCGCGCATCGTCCTGGGGGGCGTCGCGCCCGTGCCGTGGCGGGCGCACGAGGCCGAGCGTGCGCTGGAGGGCGCCGAGGCGGGGCCGGCGGCCTGGGACCGGGCGGCCAACGCGGCGCTGACGGGCGCCGCCCCGCTTCGCCACAACGCGTACAAGCTCCCGCTCGCCCGGGCGCTCGTCCGCCGGGCGCTCGAGAGCCTGGCGACGTGAGGGCATGGCGGGAATCCGCTATGATAGCGACGCGTTGCCCATGACGGACGAGCGCGACCTCGGCTACACCCCCGCGACGGATCTGGCCCGGCTGGTCCGCACCAAGGCCGTGTCGCCCGTCGAGATCACGCGGGCGCTGCTCGGCCGCATCGACCGGGTCGACGCGCAGCTCAACGCCTTCTGCACGGTGACGCACGACCTCGCGCTGGCCGCCGCCCGGGTCGCCGAGGAGAGCGTCATGCGGGGCGCCGCCGGGCCGCTGTGCGGCGTGCCGTTCTCGGTCAAGGACCTGTCGTGGACGGCGGGCGTGCGCACGATGTCCGGGTCCTTCATCTTCGAGGAGCGCGTGCCCGACGTCGACGCGCCCGTCGTCCGGCGGCTGAAGGCGGCCGGCGGCATCATGCTGGGCAAGACGACGACGCCGGAGTTCGGCTGGAAAGGGCTGGGCGACAGCCCGCTCACCGGCATCACGCGCAACCCGTGGAACGCGGGCATGACGACGGGCGGGTCGAGCGCCGGCGCCGGCGCCGCGAGCGCCGCCGGGCTGGGCCCGCTCCACCAGGGGTCGGACGGTGCGGGGTCGATCCGCATCCCGGCCGCCTTCTGCGGCGTCTACGGCCTCAAGCCGTCCTTCGGACGGGTCCCGTACTGGCCCACACCGAACAACGACAACACCTCGCACATCGGGCCCCTCACGCGCACGGTCGCCGACGCCGCCCTGATGCTGTCCGTCATGGCCGGCCCCGACGACTGGGACCGGACGACGCTCGAGGCTCCGCCGGCGGATTACGTCGGTCGGCTCGGTGCCGGCGTGCGGGGGCTGCGCGTCGCCTGGAGCCCCACGCTGGGCGGCCTGCGCGTCGATCCCGACGTCGCCGCGGTCGCCGCGGGCGCGGCCCGCGCCTTCGAGGAGATCGGCTGCGTCGTGGAGGAGGTCGAGCCGGCCTGGCCCGATACCGCGGCGCTGATCCGCGGCCTCTGGAGCGCGCACGAGGCCGGCACGCTGGCCGGCTATCTCCCCGCGTGGCGTGACCGCATGGACCCGGAGCTCGTGGCGTGCATCGAGGACGGCCTGCGCCACACCGTCGCCGACTACGTCCAGCAACGGGCGCGAAAGCTGGAATTCTGGGACGCCGTCCGCGCCTTCTTCGAGACGTACGACCTGCTCCTGACGCCGTCGCTCTCCGTCGCCGCGTTCCCGGTCGGACGGCTGAACCCCGAGGGCTGGCCGCAGCACGCGTGGGACTGGATCGGCTGGGCCTCGTTCTCGTACCCGTTCAACTTCACCGGACAGCCGGCGGCGACGGTGCCCGCCGGCCTCACGAGGGCCGGCCTGCCCGTCGGGCTGCAGATCGTCGGCCGCCGCTTCGCCGATCTCACCGTGCTGCAGGCCTCGGCGGCGTTCGAGGCCGCACGTCCCTGGGCCTCCCGCCGGCCTCCGATCGACTAGCGAGCGCCGGCCCGGCCGCGCTCGGGCCGCGCGGGCGAGCCCGCGGTCCGCGAGTCGCCGGCGCACGGTGAGCCCCAGCCGGACGACCAGCGTTCCCGACACGAAGGCGTAGGCGCCGATCAGCAGGAGGAACCCGGGCGTGCCGGCCAGGGCCAGACGCCACCCTCCCGCGATCTCGCGCCGTGGACGGATCGTTGCCGCCACGTCGAGAACCCCGGTGAAGATGGCTCACAGGCCGACGAGCCAGATCAGCACGAGGGCGGCCGGCCGGCCGCGCCGCGCGCGGCGGCCACGAGCGTGAAGCCGCCCTCGGCGATGGCGTAGACACCGAAGAGCAGGACGAGGGCCGCGAGCGACAGGCCGGGCATCGCCAGCGTCAGGGCCCCGAACAGCATGCCCGCGGCGCCGCGGAGCGTGATCGCCCACCAGTTGCCGGTCATCCCGGGGCGGGGCGCAACGGGCGCATCAGCGACGCCGGCGGCCTTGCGCGCGGCCGGGCACCGGGGCACCATCACCAGCCGTGATCGTGACCCTCCCGCGCGCGGAGCGCCCCTAGGTGCCGGAGCTGCCGGAGGTCGAGATGGCCCGGCGCCTCGCCGCCCGGGTGGCCACCGGGCGGCGGATCGAGCGCGTGTGGTGCGCGGACGATCCGATCGTCTTCGAGGGGCTGGGCCCGGCGCGCGTGCGGCGCGCGCTACTCGGCCGGCGCGTGCTCGACGTGCAGCGCCGGGGCAAGCACTTCTGGCTGGTGCTGGACCGGCGGCCGTGGCTGCTCGTCCACTTCGGGATGTCGGGAGGGCTCCACGTGCCGGCCGGCGCCGCCGTGCGCCTCGTGTCCTCCAACCATCGGCCGCCGGCGTGGCCGCCGCGCTTCTTGCGCCTCGGGCTCGGCTTCGGCGACGGCCGCGAGCTGGCGATCGCCGACGCCCGCCGCCTGGGGCGCATCCGCCTGCGCCACGATCCCCCGAGCGAGCCGCCGGTGAGCCTGCTCGGGTTCGACGCCCTCACCGAGGTGCCGCCCGCGCCCGTGTTCGCCGCACGGCTGCGGGCGCGCACCGCACCGGTCAAGGCGGTCTTGCTCGATCA
>JAICGY010000249.1 GCA_025922915.1 Candidatus Methylomirabilota bacterium
GCCCGACCGGCTCTACTTCGACGTCGAGACGGTCGGCAACACGTCCTCGGCGTCGATCCCCATCGCGCTCTGGGACGCCGTGGCGGCCGGCGTGATCGACCGCCCCATGCGGATCTTCGCCCCGGGCTTCGGGGCCGGCGCCGTCGCCGGCTACGTGGTCCTGCGCTTCGATCCGGGTGTCGTCGCCCGTTGAGCCGGCCTACCGGCCTCCGTCGGCGTTCCTTACACTCTGGCCGATCGCCGCCCGGGGCCTATCACATAACTATGCGCCGGTACAGTCCTGGCATCTCCCGTGCTGTCGGGGGTGGCCAACTCGGGACCCTGGGGGACCACCATGTACGTTTGGACTCTTTCGCTCCTCGCCGCCGGCATCGTCCTCGTTGTGACATCGCCGGCCGTGGCCGGCGAGATCATCCAGGTACCGGGACCGGGGTCGCTCAGCCTTCTCGCTGTCGGCGCCGCCGCCGTCGCTCTCGGCGCCCGCTGGATCCGCCGCCGTTGAGTCCTCCGTCATCCGGTACCGTCCCGGGGAAGATGCTGCCGCGGCGCAACCTGACCCAGAGGTAGGAAAGGACAGTCATGCGCACTCTCAGTCTCGCGCTTCTCGCTACCGGCTTCGTCCTCGCGGCGACATCGCCCGCCGCAGCGGGCGTCCCTGTCCAGGTTCCGGCGCCGGGAACGCTCAGCCTCCTGGCTGTCGGCACGGCGGCGGTCGCCATCGGAGCCCGCTGGATCCGCCGCCGCTGACTCCTCCGTCACCTGAGGTCCGTGGAGACTGATCTCCTCGACAGTGCGCGCTCTCTGTACGGCAACGCCCTGGTGGGTAGCGTCGCCCTGGCCGCCCTGTGGGAGTGGGGTGGTGCATGCCGGTCCCCGGCGGGCGCTCTCCGGGTGCGCTGGGCGCACAACTTCGCCCTCTGGCTCGCCGGGGCGAGTCTGACCCGGCTCGTCCTGCCGGTGGTCAGCGTGGGCGTTGCCCTCGCGGCGGCCGGCGGGGAGTGGGGACTTCTCCACCTTCTCGACGCGCCGGTGTGGATCGCGGTGCCGGCGGGCGTGCTGGCCCTCGACCTCGCCTCGTACCTCCATCACCGGCTCCTCCATGCGGTGCCCGGGCTATGGCGTTTTCACCGCGTGCACCACAGTGATCGCGATTTCGACTTCACGGTTGGTTTCCGGTTCCATCCGCTGGAGGCGCTGACCACGGCCACCACTGGCTTCGTCGCCATCGCGCTCGTTGGTGTGTCGCCGCTCGCCGTGGTGGTGCACGAGGTGCTGGCTGGCGTGGGCACCGTGCTGCAGCATGCCAACGCCCGGCTGCCTCGCGGCCTGGACGCCGTCGTGCGCGGCGTGCTCGTCACGCCGGACGTCCATCGTGTGCATCACTCTGCCCGGGTCGAGGAGACGGACACCAACTTCGGCACCGTGCTGACGTGGTGGGATCGGCTGCTCGGCACCTACCGCGACCAGCCTGCCGAGGGCCACGAGGGCATGCGAATCGGCCTGGAGGACACGCGCGAGCCATCGCGCCTGAGGCTCGTCTGGCTGCTGGCCCACCCCTTGCTGCCTTCCACGCTCGAGCGACGGCTGTTTCACGGACGCGATTCCGCCGCGGTGGCGGGCTGAGGACGGCGAATGAGACGACGGCATCCCCTGGTGCGCAAGATGGCGCTCCTGACCTTCATCGGGATGACGCTCGTCCCGGCCCTCGCCGTCGCCCCCCCGACCGCGCGCGCCCCGGAGGCCCGCACCCTGTCGCTGTTCGGCGTCGGGGCCGCCGTCGCCGCTTTCGGCATCCGCTGGATGCGCGGAGACTAGCCCGGCCGCTCACCGCCCGGCCGGGGCGACGACCAGCGCGGGCCGGCGAGCCACGAGCGCCCGGTCGAACGCCCGCGCGAACCCGTCCTCGTCGGCCACCTCGAGCACGGCCAGCCCGAGGGCGCCGGCGCGCTCGCGGAGCGCGCTCGAAACCCCGGTCAGCGCGACGATGACGACTCGCCCTTCGCGTCCGGCGAGGAGCCGGCACGTCTCCAGCCCTCCGGCGAGCGGGTCGGTGGTGAACGCCACGACGGAGCGCTCGCCGTCGACCAGCGCGGCCGCCACCGCCGCCGGCACCGCGAAGCGGCGGGCGGGCAGCGCCGGCGGCGCGAGCGCCTCGTGCGGCGCCACCGCCTGCCAGGCATCGAGCGGCAGCTCGCCGGCGGCCAGGGCGCCGGCCTCGGTCAGCTCGCGGGCGCGCGCCACGATGCGCCCCGACGACGAGGCGACCGCGCCGTCCCTCACCCGCCGCTTCGTGCGATCGAGCGCCGCCACGTCCCAGTCGGCCCCCGCGCGACCGCGCAGGCGCGGCGCGAGCTCCTCGATGATCGCCCCCACGTCGCCCACCGCCTCCGCCGCCGGGACGTGGACGCCGGATCCCGAGCGCGCCAGCCGCACCGCTCGCACGGCCGCCACGCCGGGGGGCAGCTCGGCGTCGTCGACGCCGATCAGCACGAGCAGGTCCGCCTGCGCGAGCAGCGGATGGTCGTCCGTCAGCACGCCGAGCGCCAGCGGGTGAGGATCGGGCAGCACGCCGCGGCCCGCCGCCGTCGCGAGGACGGGGGCGGGCAGCGACTCGGCGAGCGCCCGGAGCCACCTCGCGTCGTCGCCGTTGCACTCCAGCCCGGTCACGAGGAGCGGCCGGCCGGCCGCGGCCAGCGCGGCCGCGACGGCGTCGAGGGCCGCCGCGGGGGACGGGGCGGGCGCGGCGGGCCGGCAGGCCGTGGCGACGGGCAGCGCGGCCGCCTCCGGCAACGGCGCGGCCAGGTGAACCGGCCCGCGCGGGTGCGTCAGTGCCAGCTGCGAGGCGTGGGCGACCCAGTGGGCGGCGGAGGCCGGCTCCGCCATGAGCGTCGCCTTCGTCGCGGGCCCCAGGAGCCCGCCGTCGTCCTCCGAGCCCGTCACCACGACCAGGGGGGCCCGCATGCGCAGCGCGCCGGCCAGGGCGGCGCGCAGCCCGGGCGCGGCGCGCGCGGCGAGGACGACGCCGGGCGCATCGGTGAGGATGCCGGTGACGGCCGCCAGCATCCCGGCGTCGTGCGGGTCGCCGGCGCCGGCGACGTCGACGCCGCGCCGGCGCGCGGCCGCGACGACCACCGCCGGCGCGTCCGCCGGCGCGAAGAACCGCCGGGCACCCGCCCGGGCGAGCCCGTCGGCGAGCACGTCCGCGACCGTCGAGCGGCTCATGCGAGGCGACCGGTCGCCGGGCCGCCGGCCGCAGCCGGCGCCCGGCCGGGGGGCCTCAGCGCGCGAAGGCCTCGAGGACTGGGCGCATGCGCTCGAGCGCCGCCCGGAGGTTCGCCTCGGAGTTGGCGTAGGACAGGCGCAGGTAGCCCTCGCCGTGGGCGCCGAACGCCGTGCCGGAGAGGACCGCGACCCCGGCCTCCTGGAGCAGCCGCTCCGCGACCTCCCCGGAGGGCCGGCCGGTCCCCGTAACGTTCGGGAAGACGTAGAACGCCCCGCGCGGCCGCGCGCAGCGGACGCCGGGGAGCCGGTTGAGGCCGTCGACGAGCAGGTCGCGCCGGCGCCGGAACTCCGCGACCATGCGCGCGACCGGCGTCTGGTCGCCCTGCAGCGCGGCCACACCGGCCAGCTGCACGAAGGACGCCGTGCACGACGCGGAGTTCACCATGAGCCGGGTGACGTGCTCGGCCAGCTCGGCCGGCATGACGCCGTAGCCGAGGCGCCACCCCGTCATCGCGTAGGACTTCGAGAAGCCGTCGAGCAGGATCGTGCGCTGGTGCATGCCGGGCACCGCGTAGATCGACACGAACTCGCCCTCGTAGAGGAACTGGCGGTAGATCTCGTCGGCCAGCACGGGGATGTCGCGGGCGGCGGCGATGGCCGCGATGCGCTCGATCTGGGCGCGGTCGAGCACGCCGCCCGTCGGGTTCTCCGGGGAGTTGATGACGATGAGCCGGGTGCGATCCGAGACGCGCTGCTCGAACAGATCCATGTCGAAGCCGAAGTCCCGCTCCTCGCGCAGCGGGATCGGCACCGGGACGGCGCCGACGAAGTTGATCACGGACTCGTAGATCGGGAACCCGGGGTTCGGGTAGATGACCTCGTCGCCGGCGCCGGCGAGGGCCATGATCGTGAAGAACATGATCGGCTTGGCGCCCGGCGTGACGACCACCTGCTCGGGCGAGACGGGCACGCCCCGGGTCTCCGTGACGTGCTTGGCGATCGCCTCCCGCAGCTCGGGCAGCCCGGCCGAGGGGCCGTAGTGCGTCGCCCCCGCGTCCAGCGCCCGCTTGGCCGCCTCCTTGATGTGGACCGGCGTGTCGAAGTCGGGCTCGCCGATCTCGAGATGGATGATCTCGCGGCCCTGGCGCTCGAGCGCGCGGGCGCGGGCGAGCACCTCGAAGGCCGACTCGGTGCCGAGGCGGTGCATGCGCGGGGCGACGTTCATGGAGCCCTCCCGGAGACGGTGTGAGGGCTCATTATAGCGTCGTGGAGTTCGTCGAGGTGCCGGCGGGGCCGTTCCTGATGGGCTGGGAGGCCGGGCTGCCCGCGGAGCGCCCGGTGCACGCGGTCTGGCTGCCGACGTTCGCCATCGCGGTCACGCCGGTCACGAACGCGGAGTTCGCCGCCTATTTGGCCGCCACGCGAGCGGCACCGCCCGCGTTCTGGGGGCGCGCGGGCTTCGACGGGCCGGCCCAGCCCGTCGTCGGCCTGGCCTGGGACGAGGCCGTCGCGTTCGCGGCGTGGGCGGGCGCGCGGCTGCCGACGGAGGCCGAGTGGGAGAAGGCCGCCCGGGGCGGCCTCGCCGGGGCGCGCTATCCCTGGGGCGACGACCGACCGGAGCGGACGTTCGCCGCGCCGCCCGCGGTCGGCACCACGCCGGCCAACCCGCTGGGGATCCACGACCTCGCCGGGGTGTGCCACGAGTGGTGCGCGGACTGGTACGACGACGGCTACTACGCGGTCTCGCCCGCGCGGAGCCCGAACGGTCCGCCGACCGGCACGCGGCGGGCGAGCCGCGGCGGGGCGTGGCGCCACGCGGATCCGTGGAGCCCGGTCGCCCATCGCTCGTCGCTGCCGCCCCACCTCCGGTACTCCGACTACGGCCTGCGCCTGGCGAAGTGAAGGTGTAAGATCGGGCCCACCCATGACACCCGCCGAGCGCTCGGTCCTCCGCGAGGGCGTCGTGGCCGGCCTCATCGGGGCGGCGGTCGTCGCCCTGTGGTTCTTCGTCTTCGACGTGCTCCGCGGCCATCCGTTCCTGACCCCGACGCTGCTGGGCACGCTCGTCTTCGAGGGCACGGCCAGCCCCGCCGGGATGGAGCCGGCGGCCGGCCCCATCCTCGGCTACACGCTCATCCACGTCCTCGCCTTCGTCGCCTTCGGCGTGGTGGCGGCGGCCATCATGGCGGTCAGCGAGCGCGAGCCGGCGCTCTTCGTGGCCTTCGTCATCCTGTTCGCCTGCTTCGAGGTGTTCTTCTTCGGCGTGGTGGGCGCGCTGGGGCAGGCCGTCCAGGAGGCGCTCGTCTGGTGGGCGGTGCTGGTCGGCAACCTGATCGCCTCCATCGCGATGCTCTGGTTCCTCTTCCGGGCCCACCGGGCCCTGCCCCGGACGCTGCTCGGCTCCTGGGGCACCGTGCTCGCGGAGGGCGTGATCGCGGGGGTCATCGGGGCCGTCGTGGTGGCGGTGTGGTTCTTCGCGATCGACGCCATCCAGGGCGAGCCGCTGCGGACGCCCACGCTTCTCGGGACGGCGCTCCTGAACCAGACGGATCCGACGCTCGCCGTGCTGCTGTACACGCTGATCCACGGCGCCGCGTTCGTGGGCTTCGGCATCCTCGGCGCGCTGCTCATCGCGGGGGCCGAGCACCAGCCGCTCCTCGTGTTCGCGCTGGTGATCGTCTTCACGGCGTTCGAGATCTTCTTCTTCGGGCTGATCGTCATCCTGGCCAGCTGGGTGCTCGACGAGGTCGCGGGGTGGACGATCTTCGTCGGCAACCTGCTGGCGGCGACGGCGATGCTCGCCTACTACTTCACGGGCCACCGCGGCCTCGCCCACCGCCTCACGCAGGCCTGGGTCGAGGAAGACTAGTGACATGGGGGGCGCAGGCGCCCCCCCAACCCCCCACCCACCCAACCCCCCCCCCCCCATCGTGTAGGGGCGGGGGAACCCCCCA
>JAICGY010000250.1 GCA_025922915.1 Candidatus Methylomirabilota bacterium
TCCGCGTACGCGGTCTTCATGGCCGCGCGGTTCACGATGAGGCGCGCCGTGGAGCGCACGATCTCGGCCACCTCGACCAGACCGTTGGCCCGCAGGGTCTGGCCGGACTGGACGAGGTCGACGATGCGCTCGGCCAGGCCGACCAGCGGCGCCAGCTCGATCGAGCCGTCGAGGCGGACGATCTCCACCTGCACCCCGCGGGCGGAGAAGTACTGCTCGGCCAGCCGCGGATACTTCGTCGCCACCCGCACCCACGACCACCGCGCGGGATCGTCCCGCTCCCACAGCTCCCGGGGCTCGGCGACCACGAGACGGCAGACCCCGAAGCCCAAATCGAGCGGCTCGTACACGTCGGGCTCCTGCTCGAGCAGGATGTCCTTGCCGACGATCCCGAGCTGGGCGGCCCCGTAGGTCACGTAGGCGGGGATGTCGGCCGGCTTGAGGAAGAGCAGGCGCAGACCGTGGCGCGGGGCG
Organism: Candidatus Methylomirabilota bacterium; assembly: GCA_025922915.1. Classification (GTDB taxonomy): domain Bacteria; phylum Methylomirabilota; class Methylomirabilia; order Rokubacteriales; family CSP1-6; genus JAICGY01. The sequence continues at coordinate 475 of JAICGY010000250.1, forward strand.
GTGAAGATGAGCCGGCGCGAGTCCTGGTCGATCCCCTCGACGCCGAGGTCGTGCAGCAGGGCGATCGCGCCCTCGAGCAACCGTCCCTTGGGCAGCGCGAGCGTCAGCTCGCGCATGTCGCTTGCTCGCCGGCCGCGCTCGCGAGACGCGCCGACACGAACCGCTCGCGCCCGGCGAGGTCCGCCCGGAGGTCCGTGGACGGCCAGCCTGGCCGCACGGCGAGGAGAGCGCGGAGCGTCCGCGCCTGGCCGCCGCCCGCCGTCTCGAGGCAGAGCGCCCCGCCCGGGCGCAGCACCCGGCCGGCCTCCGTGACCAGCCGGCGGATCACCGCGAGACCGTCCGGGCCGCCGTCGAGCGCCAGCCGGGGATCGTGGTCGCGCACCTCGGACGGGAGGTCCGGGACGAGCCGGCTCGGCAGATAGGGCAGGTTGCCGACGACGAGGTCCGCGCACGCCGCCGGCAGCGGAGCCAGGAGGTCAGCGGCCACGACGGCCACGCACCCGCCCAGGCCCAGCGCCCGCACGTTCGCGGCCGCCGCCCGGGCGGCGGCCGGCGCGACGTCCACGGCCACGACCGCGACGTCGGGCCGCGCCACGGCAACCGCGCAGGCGATGCAGCCCGACCCCGTCCCCACGTCCACCACCAGGGGCCGGCGGCTCGACGGCGGCGGCAGCGCGGCCAGGGCGTGCTCGACGAGGACCTCGGTCTCCGGCCGCGGGACCAGCACCGGGTCGTCCAGCCCGATGCGCAGCCCCCGGAACTCGGTCCAGCCCACGATGCGCTGGAGCGGCTCACGCCGCGCCCGGCGGGCCACCGCCGCCTGGACGCGGGCGACGGCCTCCGGCTCCACCGCGCGGTCGGCGAGGTAGGGCTCGAAGCGGCCGACGCCCAGGAGGCCGGCCAGCAGCCACTCCGCGTCCGTCCGTGGCGTGTCGAGCCCGGCGGCCCCCAGCGCGCCGACGGAGGCCTCGAGGAGCGCGCGCATGGTGAGCGGCGCGCTCACGAGGCGATCCTCTGCAGGCGCTCGGCCTGCTCGGCTGCGGTGAGCGCCTCGACCAGCTCGTCGAGGTCGCCCTCCATCACCGCCGCCAGCCGGTGCAGGGTCAGGCCGATGCGATGGTCGGTGACCCGCGCCTGCGGGAAGTTGTAGGTGCGGATGCGCTCGCTGCGCTCGCCCGTCCCCACCTGGCTGCGCCGGTCGGCCGCGATGGCCGCCTGCTGCTCGTCCTGCGCCCGCTCGAGCAGCCGTGCCTTCAGCACGCGCATGGCCTTCGCCCGGTTCTTGATCTGCGACCGCTCGTCCTGACAGGTGACCACGAGCCCGGTGGGCACGTGGGTGATCCGGACGGCCGAGTCCGTGGTGTTCACGCCCTGGCCCCCGGGGCCCGACGAGCGGTACACGTCCACCCGGAGGTCCCGCTCGTCGACCTTGACGTCGACGTCCTCGGCCTCGGGCAGCACGGCCACCGTGACGGTGGAGGTGTGGATGCGCCCGGCCGACTCCGTGACGGGCACGCGCTGCACCCGATGGACGCCGCGCTCGAACTTGAGCCGGCTATAGGCGCCGCGGCCCTGGATGAAGAGGATGATCTCCCGGAAGCCGCCGACGCCGGTCGGGCTCGCGTCCATGACCTCCACCTTCCAGCGCTCGCGCTCGGCGTACTTCGAGTACATCCGCGCCAGATCGCCGGCGAACAGGCCGGCCTCGTCCCCGCCCGCGCCCGCCCGGATCTCGACGAAGACGTTCTTCTCGTCGTTGGGGTCGCGCGGCAGGAGCAGGCGCTTCAGCTCCTCCTCGAGCGCGGCCTGCCGGCCGCTCAGCTCGACGACCTCGGCCTGGGCCAGCTCCATGAGCTCGCGGTCGCCGCCCTCCCCGAGCAGGTGGCGCGCCTCGCCGAGCCGCCGCAGGACGTCGCGGTACTCCGTGAAGCGGGCGACCGTCTCCTCGGTGTCGGCGTGCTCCTTGCGAAGACGGGCGTACTCGGCGGGCTGCGAGAAGATGGCGGGGTCGGCGAGCCGTCGCTCGATCTCCTGCGACCGCTCCTCGATCTGACGGAGCCTGTCAAACAGCATCGCGGGTCATCGCCTCCCGGGCGCGCAGGCCCGCCCGGGGCGAGGCAGTGGGGCGGGTCGGATCCCGGCGAAGGCCGGGTCGGTCCGAGGCCGACGGCCTAGCTGGCCGTCGTGGGCTGTCGCCGGTACTTCCGCTGGAAGCGCTCCACACGCCCGGCGGTGTCCACGAGCTTCTGCTTCCCCGTGAAGAAGGGGTGGCACTTCGAGCACACCTCCACCCGGATGTCGGGCCGCGTCGAGCGGGTCTTGATGACCTCCCCGCACGCGCAGGCGATCGTCGTGTCAACGTACTCCGGATGAATACCCACCTTCACGGAACCCCACCCCCTCGGAGGTCTCTCAGCATACCAGCCGCCCGGAACAAAGGCAAAACCGCGAGGTTACCCCATGCTGTGCATGGCGGCCAGGAAGTCCTTGTTGGACCGCGTCTGCTTCAGCTTGTCGAGCAGGAGCTCCATGGCCTCCACCGGATTGAGCTGGGAGAGCGCCTTGCGGAGGAGCCAGACCTTCTGCAGCTCGTCCTTCTCGAGGAGGAGCTCCTCCTTGCGCGTGCCGGACTGCTCGATGTTGATCGTCGGGAAGATGCGCTTGTCCATCAGGCGCCGGTCGAGGTGGACCTCCATGTTGCCGGTGCCCTTGAACTCCTCGAAGATCACGTCGTCCATCCGGCTCCCCGTGTCGACGAGCGCGGTGGCGATGATCGTCAGCGAGCCGCCCTCCTCGATGTTGCGCGCGGTCGCGAAGAACCGCCGCGGCCGCTGCAGGGCGTTCGCGTCGAGGCCGCCGGAGAGGACCTTGCCCGAGGCCGGAATGATCGCGTTGTGGGCACGGGCGAAGCGCGTGATCGAGTCGAGCAGGATCACGACGTCGCGCTTGTGCTCGACGAGCCGCTTGGCCTTCTCGATGACCATGTCCGCGACCTGCACGTGCCGCTGCGGCGGCTCGTCGAACGTCGAGGAGACGACCTCGCCCTTCACCGACCGCTGCATGTCCGTGACCTCTTCCGGCCGCTCGTCGATGAGCAGGACGATGAGGTAGACCTCCGGATGGTTCGTGGCGATGGCGTGGGCGATCGACTGCAGCATCATCGTCTTGCCGGTGCGGGGCGCCGCCACGATCATGCCGCGCTGGCCCTTGCCGATCGGCGAGAGCAGGTCCATCACGCGCGTGGTCAGGTTCTCCGGCTCGTGCTCGAGGCGGAGCCGCTCCATCGGGTAGAGCGGGGTGAGGTTGTCGAAGAAGATCTTCTCGCGCGCCTGGTCGGGCGTCTCGAAGTTGATCGACTCGACCTTGAGCAGCGCGAAGTAGCGCTCGGTGTCCTTGGGCGGCCGCACCTGGCCGGAGATCGTGTCCCCCGTGCGGAGATCGAAGCGGCGGATCTGGGACGGCGAGACGTAGATGTCGTCGGGGCCGGGCAGGTAGTTGTAGTCGGGCGCCCGCAGGAAGCCGAAGCCGTCGGGCAGCACCTCCAGCACGCCCTCCGCGTAGATCAGGCCGTCCTTCTCCGCCTGGGCCTGGAGGATCTTGAAGATCAGCTCCTGCTTGCGGAGACCGCCCATGCTCTGCACGTTCAGGTCGCGCGCGATCGCCGTGAGATCGGGGATGCTCTTCTCCTTGAGCACGGAGAGGTTCATGCCGCTCGTGGCGGCCTCACTCGGGACCTGGGGGCTGGGGTTCGACGCCTGGGTGCGATCTCGGCGGGCGCTCATGAAAGGGCTCCGGGCGCGGCTACACGGGGCCGCATGATGGGTTTAGCGGGTTCTGCGCTTGTTACCGTTGTGCGTAGATTTCTACGGGGTTGGTCGACGCCGCCACTTCGCCCTCGCGACGTCAGCCGTCATCGTCGCACTCGCCACGGGACTTGTCAACGGATTTCACATCCTGACCTCGATGATGGCCCGCTGCCGGATATCCTTCAGCCAGGCGTCCAGCCGCGCATCGAACTTCTGTCGTAACAGGATGTCGCGGATCTGCTGACGGATTCTCGCCAGCCCCTCGCCCTCGAGGGTCTCCTTCTCCTCGAGCCGGAAGACGTGGTAGCCGAGGGGCGAGCGGAAGGGCGGGGAGATCTCCCCGGGCTGGAGCCGGAGGATCGCCGTCTCCACCTCCTCGGTCAGCTCGCCCCGCTTCAGGGTGCCCAGGTCCCCCCCGTCCCGCGCGGACGCCGGGTCCTGGGAGTGCCGTCTCGCCAGCTCGCCGAAGTCCGCGCCCTCCCGGAGCTGGGTACCCAGGAGCTCGGCCTTGATCCGCGCCGCCTCCCAGGCGGCGTCCGACTCCCGGTCCTCCGGCAGCACGAGGATGTGCCGGGCGTGGTAGGAGAGGCCCGTCTCGAGCTTGGCGCGGTTCTCCTCGAAGTACGTGGTGATCTCCTGCTCCGTCACGGACACGCGGAGCCGCACCTTGCGGTTCACGACCCGGTTCACGCGCATCGAGTCCCGCAGCCGCCGCTTGACGGCCTCCAGCGTGACGCCCTGGCGGCGCAGCTGGTCCTCGAACTCGGCCTCGGTGGCGGCGCCGAAGCGCTTGATGCGCGCCTGCAGCTCCTGCTGGAGCTCGGCCTCCTCGACCGTGATCTTCTCGCGGTCCGCCTCCTGCAGCTGCAGCCGGCTCTCGATGAGCCGGGTGAGCATCTCCTGGCGGAGCTCGTCCTCGGGGCGGGCGCTCGCCTGCCGGTTCTCGGCGCGCCAGGCGAGCATGGACTCCTGCAGCTCCGCGAGCGTGATGGCGTCGTTGTTGACGACGGCGATGATGCGGTCCATCACGTCCTCGTCGTCGACGGGGAGCGTGCGCCGGGGGGCGGGATCGACGGCGCCCGCCGGGCCCGCCACCGGGGGCGGCGGCGGATCGTCCCGGCCGAGCCAGGGCACCCAGCGGGGGACGGCGCAGCCGGCCAGCAGCAGCGCGGCGACCGCGACGGCGAGGAGCCGGCTCACGCGGCGAGGCCGCCGAGCACGGTCAGGATCGAGTCACGCACCTCGGGCCAGTCGCCCCGGGCGATGGCCGCCTCCAGCGTGAACTCGCGGCGCATGCGGAACCGGCCGCGGCTGGCCTGGACGGCGCTGACGAGCCGGGCGGGTTCCACGGAGGTCGCGGGCGAGAAGGTCAGCACCGCCTTGCCGTCGCCCGCCTCCACCCGCTCGATGCCCAGCGGACGGGCGGCGACCCGGATGCGGATGATGTCCAGCAGGCACTCGGCCTCCGGGGGCAGGGGGCCGAACCGGTCGGCCAGCTCGGAGCGGAGATCGTCGATGTCCGCGGCCGACGCCGCCCCGCTCAGCCGCTTGTAGAGCGCCAGGCGCTGGTTCACCTCGGGAACGTAGTCCTCGGGCAAGAATCCCTCCACCGCCACGCTCACCACCGGCTCGACCGGGGAGGCGGTCGGATCGCCTCGCAATTCTCGCACGGCCTCCGCGAGGAGCTTCGAGTAAAGATCGTAGCCCACGGCGGCGATGTGGCCGTGCTGCTGCGCCCCGAGCAGGTTGCCGGCACCCCGGATCTCGAGGTCGCGCAGGGCCAACTTGAAGCCCGACCCCAGCTCGGTCAGCTCCTGCAGGGCCCGGAGCCGCCGCTGCGCCTGCTCGTCGACGCGTCCGTCGGCGGGCACGAGCAGATAGCA
>JAICGY010000251.1 GCA_025922915.1 Candidatus Methylomirabilota bacterium
GACCCGTTCTCCCTTGACATCCCCCGACCCCGCCGCATAGCGTTAGCCCCCCATGGAGGCCCCTTTCCGCGGCGTCATCGGCCGCACCATCCGTGACTCTACCCCCTGGTGGCCCGAGGCCGTGCGGGCGCCCGCCAGCGCCCCGAACGTCGTCGTCATCCTGCTGGATGACGTGGGATTCGCCGACCTCGGCCCCTACGGCTCGGAGATCCCGACGCCGCACATTGACCGGCTGGCGGCGGGCGGGCTGCGCTACGTCGACTTCCACGTCACCTCGATGTGTTCGCCGACGCGGGCGTGCTTGCTCACCGGCCGTAACGCCCATGCGGTCGGCATGGGCATCATCGCGGAGTGGTCGACCGGCTTCCCCGGCTATCGCGGGCAGATCAGCCGGCGGGCGGCCACGCTGGCCGAGATCCTGCGCGACCACGCGTACAACACGCTGGCCGTCGGCAAGTGGCATCTCACGCCGCTGCCTGAGGCGACGGCGGCCGGCCCTTACGACGCCTGGCCCACCGGGCGCGGGTTCGAGCGCTGGTACGGATTTCACGGGGCCATGACCGACCAGTGGCACCCCGAGCTGTTTGCGGATCAGTCCGCGATCGACCCGCCGCCGCGCCCGGACTACCACCTGAGCGAGGACCTCGCCCACCGCGCCATCGCCTGCGTGCGGGACCAGCAGAGCGTGGCGCCGGAGAAGCCCTTCTTCCTCTACCTCGCCTTCGGCGCCTGCCACTGGGCGCACCAGGTGCCGGCCGCCTACATCGCGCGCCACCGGGGTCGCTACGACGTCGGATGGGACCGCATCCGCGAGGCGCGTCTGGCCCGGCAGAAAACGCTCGGGATCGTGCCGCTCGACACGGCGCTGGCCCCGCGCAACCCTGGCGTCGAGGCCTGGGACCGGCTCACCGCCGACGAGCGCCGCGTGTGCGCCCGGCTGCAGGAGGTCTACGCGGCCTTCCTCGAGCACACCGACGCCCAGATCGGCCGGGTCCTTGACTTTCTCCGGTCCATCGGGCGGCTCGACGACACGCTGGTGATGCTGCTCTCCGACAACGGGGCGAGCCCCGAGGGGGGCCCGCTTGGCAGCGTCAACGCGCGCCGCCATCTCGGCTACGAGCAGGACACGCTGGCCGATCTCCTCGACGCGCTCGACCGGCTGGGGAGCGAGCACGCGCTGAACCACTACCCGACCGGCTGGGCACAGGCCAGCAACACGCCCCTCAAGTGGTACAAGAAGGACACCCACGGTGGCGGGATCCGCTCGCCGCTCGTCGTCCACTGGCCAGCGCGGATCCGGGACGGAGGCAGCCTGCGCCGGCAATACCACCACGTGACCGACATCGCCCCCACCGTGCTGGAGATCCTCGGGATCGAGGCGCCCACTGTCTACCAGGGGGTGGCGCAGCTGCCGGTGCAGGGCGTCAGCCTAGCCTACACCTTCGACGCGTCCGGGGCGCCCACGCGCAAGGTCACCCAGCACTACGAGCTGCTCGGCGATCGCGCGCTCTGGCACCGCGGCTGGAAGGCCGTCGCTCGCCACGACAAGGGCGCCGACTTCGAGCACGACCGCTGGGAGCTCTATCACACCGACGCCGACTTCTCCGAGTGCGAGGATCTGGCCGCCAAGCATCCCGAGCGGCTGCGCGAGCTCGTGGACCGCTGGTGGGCGGAGGCGGGCGCGCACGACGTTCTGCCGCTGGACGATCGCGAGTACGAGCGGGTGGCCGCCAGCGTCGCCGCCCGCACCCGGACGACCTACGTCTACTATCCCGACATGGCGCGCGTCGACCGGCTGAGCGCGCCGAACATCACCGATCGCTCGTGGAGCATCGCCGCCGAGGTGGAGGTCCCGCCGGCGGGGGCCGAGGGCGTGCTCCTCGCCGCCGGCAACCGGTTCGCCGGCTACGTCCTCTACGTCAAGGACGGCCGCCTCGTGTACGAGTACGTGTACCGCGAGGGTTTGAGTCACACCGCCGTATCGGACCGGCCGGTGCCGACGGGTCGGTCGACGCTCGGTTTCGCCTTCCAGACGACCGGGGCCCGCCGCGGCCGGGGTACGGTCCTGATCGACGGCCATCCGGCCGGGACGATCGAGATCCCGAAGACCTGGCCGCTGCACGCTACATCGAGCGGCGTACACTGCGGCCGCGACGGCAGCGTGCCTGTCAGCGAGGCGTACCGCTCGCCCTTCCCGTTCACCGGCGCAATCGCGCGGGTCGTCGTCGAGCTCAGCAATGACGCCATCCCCGACCCCGCGGGCGAGGCGCGCAGCGCGCTCGCCGAGGAGTGAGGACCATGGCTTTTCGGAGGACTCCAGCGATGAAAATCGCCCGCCTGGTCACCCTGACGCTCGCGTTCGCCATCGTCGGGCCTGGCGCGGCCGCCGCCGAGTACCCCGAGCGGCCGGTCACACTCATCTGCCCGTTCCCCGCGGGCGGCGCCATGGACATCGTCGCGCGGGGCCTGAGCGAGTCGATGAAGAAGTACTTTCCCCAGCCGCTCACCGTGGTGAACCGGGCGGGGGCCGCCGGCACCATCGGCAACTCCGAGGTTGTGCAGGCCCGCCACGACGGCTACACGCTCGGCATCAGCGCCGTGGCCGTGCTCACCGTGCAGCCGCACCGCACCCAGCTGCCCTACAAGGGCCCGGATACCTACACGCCGATCAACAAGCTCGTAAACCTCGCCATCGTGCTGGCTGTCAAGAACGATGCGCCCTGGCGCACGGCCCAGGAGTTCCTGAGCGCGGCCCAGCAGTCGCCCGGCAAGATCCGCGTCTCGAGCCCCGGCATCGGCACGATCCTCCATCTCATCCTGGAGGACCTGAAGGGCCGGGCGAAGGTGGACCTGACGCACGTGCCGTTCCGCGGCAACGGCGAGGCGATCCCGGCGCTGCTGGGCGGCCACGTCGAGGCGTCCATCGTGCACCCGGGCGAGATCGTGCCGCACGTGCAGGCCGGCAAGGCCCGCGTGCTGATGGTGTTCGAGCCGGCGCGCGACCCGCTCTTCCCCGACGCGCCGACGGCCCGGGAGCTCGGCCACGACATCACCCTCGGCGTCTATTACCTCCTCATCGGCCCCAAGGGCACGTCGCCCGCGATCGTGGAGAAGGTAAGCGCGGCCGCGAAGCAGGCGCTGCAGGATCCGGCCTTCGTGACCCTGGCTCAGGGCCGTGGCTTCCAAATCGACTACAAAGGCCCCGAGGACACGACAAAGGAGCTCTGGGAGTCCTACAAGGCGTTCGGGCCCCTCGTGCAGCGCCTGAACCTCAAGTGAGCGCCGCGGAGCGGAGGTAGCGGAGCCGGGTGGCGGCGCGCGTCGCCGCGAGCGCGACGTTGCTGGTGAGCGCGGCGTATCTCTGGCTCGCCTGCCAGCTGCCCGCCGGCACGTTCACGGCGCCCGGCGCCGGGTTCTTCCCGCTCGCCGTCGGGGGCCTCCTGGTCGTCGTGGCGGCCGTGCTGGTGGCAGCGGCCTTCCGCGGCTGGGCCCCGGACGCTGGCTCGGCCCCCGCGGAGCCCGAGCCGCCGGCGCCGGGAGCGGGCCGCCGGGTGCTCGTCACGTATGCCGGCCTCGCCGGGTTCTGCGCGTTGCTGCCGTGGGCGGGCTACCTCGTCACCGCCTGGCTCCTGGTGACGGCGCTGCTCCGCTGGCTTGGCGACGGGGCGTGGTGGCGCGCGACGCTGGCCGGCTTGGTCGTCGCCATCGCCTCTCACTACCTCTTCGCGGTGCTGCTGGGCGTGCCCCTGCCGCGCGGCGTGCTCGGCCCGTGAGCGGCCGGGGCTCCGGCGAGGATAGTGGTGCCGTGGGCCGCGCCCGGGTCCGCGCCCGCCCCGGCGCGCGTACCCCCGGAGCCCGCTGATGGGACCGCTCGAGGGCCTGGCCTACGGCTTCGGCATCGCGCTGACGGCCAAGAATCTCCTCGCGTGCTTCGCCGGAGTGCTAATCGGCACCGTGGTCGGCGTGCTGCCGGGCATCGGGCCGATCGGCGCCATGGCGCTCCTGATCCCCACCACGTTCGCGCTGTCGCCGGCGACCGCGGTCATCATGCTCGCCGGGATCTACTACGGCTCCATGTACGGCGGCTCGACGACGTCCATCCTGGTCCGCGTGCCGGGGGAGGCCGCCTCCGTCGTCACCGCCGTCGAGGGCTACGCCATGACGCGGCGGGGGCGTGCCGGGGCCGCGCTCGCCGTGTCGGCCGTGGGCTCGTTCGTGGCCGGCACGCTGGGCATCTTCGGCGTCGTGCTCCTGGCGTCCTGGCTCGCCGAGCAGGCGCTCCGCTTCGGGCCGCCCGAGTACTTCGCGCTCTCGGCCATGGGACTCCTGGTGCTCTCCCGCCTCTCCGGCGGCTCGGTGCTCGTCTCGTTCCTCATGGTCGGGCTCGGCCTCGCCGTCGGCACCGTGGGCATGGAGCCCATCTCGGGCGTGAACCGCTTCACCTTCGGCTGGCTCACGCTGGGCCAGGGCATCGAGCTGGTGCCGGTCATCATGGGCCTCTACGGCGTGGCCGAGGTGCTGGTGCTGGTCGAGCAGGGCGTGTGGCGGGCCCAGGTGGCGCGCGTCCGCCTGCGGGAGCTGTTCCCGACGAAGGGCGAGTGGCGCCAGTCGGCGGCGCCCATCGCGCGCGGGTCGGTCATCGGCTTCGCCGCCGGTCTCGTTCCCGGGCCGGCCGCCGTGCTCTCGACCTTCATCTCTTACGCCGTGGAGCGGCGGCTCTCGCGCACGCCCGAGCGCTTCGGCCAGGGCGCCATCGAGGGTGTGGCCGGCCCCGAGGCGGCCAATAACGGCGCCACCGCGGGCGCCATGGTGCCGCTCCTCTCGCTCGGCATCCCGTTCGCGCCCGCCACCGCCATCCTGCTCTCGGCCCTCATCATCCACGGCGTCCAGCCCGGCCCCCTCCTGATGGCGCAGCGCCCCGAGATCTTCTGGGGCGTCGTGGCCAGCATGTACGTCGGCAACGTCCTCCTCTTGATCCTCAACCTGCCGCTGGTAGGCGTCTTCGTGAGCGTCCTGCGCCTGCCGCAGCACGTGCTCTCCACGCTCGTCCTGCTCCTCTGTCTGGTCGGGGCGTGGGCGCTAAACAACAGCGCGCTGGATCTCTGGGTGCTCGTGGCGATGGGGTTCATCGGCTACGTCTTCCGCAAGCTCGCTGTCGATCCCGCGCCGCTGATCGTGGCGCTGGTGCTCGGGCCCTTCATGGAGAACACGCTGCGCCAGACGCTCTTCATGGCCCGCGGTGAGTGGTCGACGCTGCTCCTCCGGCCCCTGGCCCTGGGCCTCCTGCTCATCGGGCTGCTCGCGGTGGCAGCGCCGCCGGCGGTGGCGGCGCTGCGGCGGCGGCAGGCGCTCGCGGGCGCGCAGTAGGCGGCTCCTCCTCTGAACCCGCCGGCTCACACGTGGCTCATGTCTTGGCCGACCAAAAACAGGACCACGCGTCTCCCTAGGAACGGTTACATGCCCAGAATGCCTCGTATACCGTGTATCCCGATCTGCCGAGCGGTTGGCCGATCGTGTCGACGTACTCATTCAAGGCCGCTCGCTTGCTCCAACTGCTGTACTTGATAGTCGAGGCCGGGCGCGTCGGAAAAGCGCTGTGCGATGCGTCCCTGGACGTCATTAAGAACCTCCTTCTTCTTCGCCTTGTGGCTGTGCAGTTCAAGGCAGAACGCCCCAAGGCCGGCGGCATCGAGGCCACGTCCCACAACTTCGAGTGCTGCGAGTTTTTCAGCGACGAACAAGACCGTCTTACCGGAGGCGATGGCGGCGGCGATTAGATTAGTGATCGTCTGGGACTTCCCAGTGTCGGGTGGTCCCTGAACCACGAGATTCTTTCCTGCGAGTGCATCGACAAGCGCGCTGTGCTGAGAGCTATCAGCGTCGTAAAATAAGCGGCGGCAGGTTGGCCCGCACTTCGGGAGCGTCGAGATCATAGTCCGGCGCGACGGCAAAGCCGTTGGACGCGACGCCTTCGAAGAGCTCGCGCACGCGCGGGTGATGCAGTGAACCCTTGCCAGGCGACCCTCAAACGCCTGGCCAAGCACCTCAGCCCGGTGGTACAGCCTACGTGAGACCCCGAGCCGGCAGCGAGATCGTGGGACATCACGAAGCAACCAACCGGGGATGGTTCTCTCACCCTCCGGGTTGGTGACCCCGTTCAAGC
>JAICGY010000252.1 GCA_025922915.1 Candidatus Methylomirabilota bacterium
CACGTGGACGCGGTGTTCCGCCGGGCGGGGCTGGCGTGAGTCCCACAGGAGGAGCCCACGTGAAGGCCGACGCGCGCGAGAAGCTCTACGAGGGCAAGGCGAAGATCGTCTACGCGACCGACCGGCCCGGCACGGTCATCCAGTACTTCAAGGACGACGCGACGGCGTTCAACGCGCTCAAGCGGGGCACCATCCTGGGCAAGGGGGTCGTGAACAACCGCATGTCGGCGGCGCTGTTCGAGCGGCTGGGCAAGGCGGGCGTGCCCACGCACTACCTGGGCACGCTCTCCGACCGCGAGATGCTCTGCCGGCGGCTGGACATCATCAAGATCGAGACGATCGTCCGCAACGTGGTGGCGGGGAGCCTGGCCAAGCGCACGGGGCTCGAGGAGGGCACGGCCATCCGCCAGCCGATCGTCGAGCTGTACTACAAGTCCGATCCCCTCGGCGACCCGATGCTCAACGAGGACCACGTGCGCATGCTCGGGCTCGCCCGGCCTCCCGAGCTCGCCTGGATGCGGCGCACCGCCCTACGCGTCAACGCGGTGCTGCGGCCCTTCCTCGCCCGGCGCGGCCTGCTGCTCGTGGACTTCAAGCTGGAGTTCGGGCGGGCGGGGCGGCGGCTGTACCTGGGCGACGAGATCTCCCCGGACACGTGCCGGCTGTGGGACGCCGCCACCCGGAAGAAGCTCGACAAGGACCGGTTCCGGCGCGACCTGGGCGGCGTGGAGGAGGCCTATCAGGAGGTCTACCGGCGCGTGCTCGGGCCGTCGGGCCGCGCATGAGGTTCCGCGTGCTCGTCCGCCTCAAGCGCGGGATCCTCGACGTGCAGGGCGCCGCCGTGCAGCGCTCGCTGGCCGGCCTCGGCTTCGGCGACGTGCGCGAGCTCCGGATCGGCAAGCTGGTCGAGGTGGACGTCGACGAGGCGACCCCCGCCGCCGCCCGCGCGCGCGTGGACGAGATGTGCCGCCGGCTGCTCGCCAATCCGATCCTCGAGGACTACACGATCGAGGAGATCGAGGGCGAGCGCCTTGCCGCTCGGGAACCGGTCCGGTAAGATGACAGGCGTCGTCGCCTCGCAACCTCTGCCGCCGGAGAGGAGAGACTCGACCCCATGAGATTCGGCGTCGTGGTGTTTCCGGGCACGTGGAGCGATTGTGACTTCCACTACGTGATCTCGGAAGTCCTGCACCAGCCGGTGAAGTACGTCTGGCACCGCGACCGCGAGCTCGCGGACTTCGACTGCCTCGTGCTCCCGGGCGGCTTCTCGTACGGCGATTATCTGCGGGCGGGCGCGGTGGCCGGGCGGTCGCCGGTCGTCGAGGCGCTACCCGCCTTCGTGGCGGGGGGCGGGGTCGTGCTCGGCTCCTGCAACGGCTTCCAGATCCTGTGCGAGGCGGGGCTCCTGCCGGGCGCGCTCATGCGGAACGAGTGCCTCCAGTACCGGTGCCAGTCCACGCACCTGCTCGTGGAGAACGCGGAGACCGTGTTCACGCGGGCGACGCGCCCCGGGCAGGTCCTCGCCATGCCGATCTCGCACGGGGAGGGCAAGTACCACGTGGACGCCGAGACGCTCGCCGCCCTCCGGCGCCGGAACCAGATCGTGTTCCGGTACTGCACGCCCGAGGGCCAGGTGACCCGGGCCGCCAATCCCAACGGCTCGCTGGACAACATCGCCGGCGTGGTGAACGAGGAGGGGACGGTCCTGGGGCTGATGCCGCACCCCGAGCGGGCCGCGGAATCCGCGCTCGGCGGGACCGACGGGCTGGTGATCTTCCACTCGCTCCTCGGGAGCCTCGTCGAGGACGGCTCGTTCCTCAAGCGGTGAGCGGTTGACGGCGGCGGAGCCGAAGGTCACCGTCGACCTGGCGCGGGGCCTCGGGCTCACCGCCGACGAGTACGACCACATCATCCGGCGCCTCGGGCGCGAGCCGCGGTACACCGAGCTCGGGCTCTTCTCCGCCCTCTGGTCCGAGCACTGCGCCTACAAGCACTCGAAGACCTTCCTGCACCGGCTCCCGCAGCACGGGCCCCACGTGCTGCAGGGCCCGGGCGAGAACGCGGGCGCGCTGGACATCGGCGACGGCTGGGCCGTCGTCTTCAAGATCGAGAGCCACAACCACCCGTCCTTCATCGAGCCGTTCCAGGGGGCGGCCACCGGCGTCGGCGGGATCCTGCGGGACATCTTCACGATGGGCGCCCGGCCGATCGCGCTGCTGGACTCCCTGCGCTTCGGCGATCCGGCCGACCCGCGCACCCGCCGCCTCGTCGAGGGCGTCGTCTCCGGCATCTCCTGGTACGGCAACTGCTTCGGCTGCCCGACGGTCGGGGGCGAGATGGCCTTCGCGCCGGAGTACGCCGGCAATCCGCTCGTGAACGTCATGTGCGTGGGGCTCGTCCGGACGGACCGGATCTTCCGGGCGCGGGCCGAGCGCGTCGGCAGCGCGGTCTTCTACGTGGGGAACAAGACGGGCCGCGACGGTATCCACGGGGCGACCATGGCGTCCGCGGCCTTCGACGAGCACGCCGAGGAGCGACGCCCGACCGTGCAGGTCGGCGATCCGTTCACGGAGAAGCTGCTGCTGGAGGCCTGCCTTGAGGCCATGGCGGCGGGGGCGGTGGCGGGCATCCAGGACATGGGCGCGGCCGGGCTCGCCTGCTGCACCTCGGAGATGCCGGCGCGGAGCGGGACGGGCATGGACGTGGAGCTCGCCCGGGTGCCCCAGCGCGAGCCCGGGATGACGCCGTACGAGATCCTCCTGTCGGAGTCCCAGGAGCGGATGCTGCTGGTCGCCGCCCCCGGCCGCGAGGACGACGTCCGCCGGATCTTCGCGAAGTGGGACCTGGACGCCGTGGAGATCGGGCGGGTGACGGCGGGCCCCGACCTCGTGATCCGGCTGAACGGCGAGCCGGTGGCGTGCGTCCCCGTACCCGCGCTCGCGGAGGCGCCGCGGTACGAGCCGCCCTTCGCCCCGCCCCGGGGGCTCGGCGAGCTCCACGCGTTCGACCCGCTGTCGCTCCCCGCGCCGGCCGACTACGACGACGCGCTCGTCGGCCTCCTCGGCTCGCCGACCATCGCGCGCAAGGAGTGGGCGTACCGCCAGTACGACCAGCAGGTGGGCATCAACACCCTGGTGCGGCCCGGCTCGGACGCGGCGGTCCTGCGCGTCAAGGGCACGCGGCGCGCCATCGCGGTGACGACCGACGGCAACGGCCGCCACGTGGTCCTCGATCCCCGGCGCGGCGGGGCCCTCGCCGTCTGCGAGGCCGCGCGCAACGTCGCCTGCGCCGGCGCGCGGCCGTTGGGCGTCACCGACTGCCTGAACTTCGGCTCGCCGGAGCGGCCCGAGGTCCTGTGGCAGTTCGCCGAGGCGGTCGAGGGGATCGCGGCGGCGTGCCGCGCGCTCGGCCTGCCCGTCGTCGGGGGCAACGTTTCCTTCTACAATGAGACGAGCGGCCAGGCGATCCTGCCCACGCCCGTCGTGGGCGTCGTCGGGCTGCTGGAGGACGCGGCGCAGCACGCGACCCAGTGGTTCAAGGGGGAAGGGCACCGGATCGCGCTCCTGGGGCCCGGTGAGGTGAGCCTCGGGGGGTCCGAGTATTTGTGGGCGCGGCACGGGCGGCTGGCCGGGCGCCTGGCGCGGCAGGACCTCGAGGTCGAGCGACGGGTGCAGGCGGCGGTGCAGGCCGCGGTGGGGGCCGGCCTGGTGACCGCCGCCCACGACTGCGCCGAGGGCGGTCTCGCGGTGGCCCTGGCGGAGTGCTGCGTGTCGGGGCCGGCGCGCGTCGGCGCGGAGGCCAGCGTGGGAGCAGCGCCCCGCGCCGACCACGCGCTGTTCGGGGAGGGCCCCTCGCGGGTGGTGGTGGCCGTGGAGCCGGGGCGCGTGCGGGAGTTCGAGGCGCTCATGGCGGAGTCCGCGATCCCCTGGGGCTGGATCGGGGGTACCGGAGGCGAGCGGCTGCGGCTGAACGTCGGCGGCGTGGCAGTGGTGGACGTGGCCCTGGACCGCATCGAGCAGGCGTGGAGGAACGGCCTTGAGCGCCACCTGGCGTGACGACAGGTTCCACGACGAGTGCGGGCTCTTCGGCATCTGGAACCACGCGGAGGCCGCCAACGTCACGTACCTCGGGCTCTACGCGCTCCAGCACCGCGGGCAGGAGTCGGCGGGCATCGCGGCCACGGACGGCGACGTCTTCCACGTGGAGAAGGCGATGGGCTGGGTCGCCGACGTGTTCAGCCCCGAGCGGCTACGCCGCCTGCCGGGGCATCGCGCCATCGGCCACGTCCGCTACTCCACGGCCGGCTCGTCGAACGTCCGGAACGCCCAGCCGATCAGCGCCACCACCGCGCGCGGGCCGATGGCGGTCGCCCACAACGGTAACCTGACGAACGCCGACGCCCTCCGCAAGGAGATGGAGCGCGAGGGCGCGATCTTCCAGTCCAACAGCGACACGGAGGTCATCCTCCATCTGCTGGCCCGGGCGCCGGCCGGTCCGCTCGAAGAGCAGCTGCCGTGGGCGCTCGCCCGGGTGCGGGGCGCGTACTCGCTCCTCGTCCTCACGCGCGACGCCCTCTACGCCGTCCGGGACCCGCACGGGTTCCGGCCGCTGACGCTCGGACGGCTCGGCGACGCGTGGGTCGTCGCCTCGGAGAGCTGCGCCCTCGACCTCCTGGAGGCGCGACCCGAGCGGGACGTCGAGCCCGGCGAGATCGTCGTCGTCTCCGACGCCGGCCTGCGCAGCATCCGCGCCCTGCCGGCCGCGGAGCGGTTGCAGTGCGTCTTCGAGTACGTGTACTTCGCCCGCCCGGACTCGGTGCTGTGGGGCCGGAACGTCCACACCGTCCGCAAGGAGCTGGGGCGTCAGCTCGCCCGGGAGCACCCGGCAGAGGCCGACATCGTGATCCCGGTGCCGGACTCGGGCACGAGCGCGGCCCTCGGCTACTCGGAGGAGGCGGGCACGCCGTTCGAGATGGGGCTGATCCGCAACCACTACGTCGGCCGGACGTTCATCGAGCCGAAGCAGGGCATCCGGCACTTCGGCGTCAAGGTGAAGCTCAACCCGATGCGCGAGATGCTGGAGGGCCGGCGCGTGGTCGTGGTCGACGACTCCATCGTCCGCGGCACGACGAGCCGGAAGATCGTCAAGATGATCCGGGGCGCCGGCGCGCGGGCCGTCCACGTGCGCATCTCCTCGCCCCCGATCCAGTGGCCCTGCTACTACGGCATCGACACCCCGACGCGCAAGGAGCTCATCGGGTCCAGCCACACCGTGCAGGAGATCGCCCGGTACCTCGGCGCCGACTCCCTGGGCTACCTGTCGCTCGACGGCATGCTGAAGGCGACGGGCTCGGACCCCGCGCACTTCTGCCACGCCTGCTTCACCGGGGCGTACCGGGTCGGGATCGAGCCCGAGGCCACGCCCCAGCTCCGGCTCTTCGAGCCCTAGGCGCATGCGGCCCCTGACCTACCGCGACGCCGGCGTGGACATCGAGGCTGGCGACGAGGCGGTCCGCCGCATCGCGCCGCTCGCCCGGGCGACCTTCCGGCCCGAGGTGCTCGCCGGGGTGGGCGGGTTCGCCGCCCTCGTGCAGGTCCCCAAGGGCTACGCCGAGCCGGTCATGGTGTCGTCGACCGACGGCGTCGGCACGAAGCTCAAGGTCGCCTTCCTGGCCGACCGCCACGACACCATCGGGATCGACCTCGTCGCCATGGGGGTGAACGACGTCCTCGTTCACGGGGCCGAGCCCCTGTACTTCCTCGACTACGTGGGGACGGGCCGACTGGAGCCGGAGCGGATCGAGGCGATCGTGCGCGGCGTCGCCGAGGGCTGCCGCCAGGCGGGCTGCGCGCTGGTCGGCGGCGAGACGGCCGAGCTGCCGGATCTCTACGCGGCCGGCGAGTACGATCTCGCCGGGTTCGCCGTCGGCGTCGTCGAGCGCGCGCGCCTCGTGGACGGCAACGCGGTGCGGCCCGGAGACCTGCTCGTCGGCCTGCCGTCCTCGGGCCTGCACTCCAACGGCTACAGTCTCGCGCGGCAGATCGTCTTCGACGTGCTCCGGCTGGGCCTCGACGCGATCCTGCCCGGGACGGGACGCGCCGTGGGCGAGGTGCTGCTCGAGCCGACCCGCATCTACGTGCGTCCGGTGCTCGACTGGC
>JAICGY010000253.1 GCA_025922915.1 Candidatus Methylomirabilota bacterium
CCGAAGTGCAGCTCCAGCATGGCCGGCGTGTTCGGACAGATGGCGGCCACGCGGTCGAGATGGCGCAGGCCGCGCGCGCGCAGCCCCGAGGCCAGCCGGTTCACGCGCTCCTCGAGCTGCCCGTAAGTGTAGCGCCGGTCCTCGTGCACGACCGCCACCTTGTCGGGGAAGAGGTAGGCGCTGCGGCGCAGGAACGAGACGGGTGTCAGCTCGGTGCGACAGGGCTCCGTCTCCTTCGAGACGCTCAACACGCGCTTGGCCCGCGGGGACGACGTCATCGAATCCCTCCTCCGGAGAATCGTCGCATTATAGCCCCCGCCTCGCCACGCTTGGGGCCGGGCGCCCCGTGGCAGGAATTTCACCCGGCCGGCTCGCTGGTCCCGCCCTTGCGTCCGGAGTGCACCAGACCGCACGCAGGGAGGACACCGGATGGGACGTCACTCGTCGGCCGACAAGCAGGGCCTGCAGTCCTCGGGGCGCAAGCGGCAGTCCACGCGCCACGCCACCGACCCCACCCCCGCCACCAGCCCGGTCCCGGGCGCGTTCGGCGAGGAAGGCCTCGACCGCGAGAGCGAGGGCACGCCCCGCGTCCCGGCCGATCGCGGACCCGACTCCGAGCACGATCGCCCGGAGGACGGCACACGGGACGACGACGACCTGGACCGATAGGCCGCCGGCGGTGGAGGGCGCCAGGGGGTGCCCTCCACCGCCACCGTCAGTCCTTGCGGATCGGGGACGTGTCGATGGACTGGGTGGCGGTCAGCGGGTGACGCGATCGGTCTTGGACGCCTCGAAGTGCCCCCGGAGCGCGAGCGACAGGAGCACGCGCCAGGCCCCGCGGGTCGCGAGCAGCCAGTAGGTCTGGCACCGGAAGACGCCCCAGAACTTCGCGGCGAGGCTGGTGCGGGCGATGTCGACCCGCGCCGGGAAGCGCGGCGCCAGGCGCTCGATGAGCGTCTGGGTCACGATCCCGCCGACCCAGATGGTGAGCAGGAGCGAGAGCGTGGGCACCGCGATCCCCAGGGCGAACAGGACGGGGTGGTCGGCGCGGAAGCGGTAGGCCAGGTGCCAGCCCAGGAAGCCGACCACCGGGTAGACGAGCGCCGCGATCGGCCACTCGACGACCTTGTTGCCGACGTGGCGGCAGAGCTGGGCGAGGTTGAACGCCGTCGGTGCCTGCCCCCAGAGCCGCCGCAGCACGGGGACGTCGTCGAGGACGCCCTTGTACCACCGGGCGTTCTGCCGGACCATCTTCTCGGTCGTCTCCGG
Source organism: Candidatus Methylomirabilota bacterium (assembly GCA_025922915.1). GTDB lineage: Bacteria > Methylomirabilota > Methylomirabilia > Rokubacteriales > CSP1-6 > JAICGY01. The sequence goes on from JAICGY010000253.1 coordinate 1,270, forward strand.
CAGGTCCACCAGCTCGATCAGCGGCAGCGCGCCGATCAGCACGCCCCGCGCGCCGAGGAGGTAGCCGAGCGTCGAGTCCTCGGTGGCGCCCGAGGTCGGGAAGCCGCCGAGCGCGCGGAGCGTGTCGAGCCGGACGAACTGGTTGTGGCCCAGGCAGATCTGCGAGCGGCGGAAGCAGAGGTCGAAGACGGGCCGGACCACGCGGGCGAGCCGGGGCGCGCGCCTGCGCAGTCGCGCGAACCAGGCCAGCCGGCGCACCTCGTTGATGAGCCGGGCGATCGACACGCGGATGAAGATCGACGACTGCTGGATCGCGCACACCCGCCCGCGGTGGTCGAGCCGCGCGAAGTTGGCCAGCGACAGTGTCACCCCCTGGTACGCCTCGCGGCCCCCGCCGGCCAGCACGTCGCCGGCGATCCAGCGCTGCACGTTGCGATCGGGGATGGAGTCGGCGTCGCTCACCCCGACGTAGACCCGCGCCGGATCGTGCCCCTCGCCGAGCAGCGCGCCCAGCGTCTCCGGCCGCAGCGCCCAGTTCAGCTGGTGCGCCTTGCGGTCGGGCGAGGCGGGCGCGACGACCACGCTGAGCATCTTCTGCTGCCAGGGGGGCAGGCCGTCCCGGAAGCGGCGGACGAGCTCCGCGGTGGTGGCGGGCATCAGGGGGTGCGGCGCACGCTCCTCCTCCTCCCGCGTGGCCACCACGACGTGCAGCCGCGTCTGTGGGTACCGCGAGCCGAGGAGCGCGGCCAGGGTGGCGGCGATGCCCGGCTCGTAGAAGGCGGGCACGAGCTGCACGAAGACGGGCGCCGCCGGCTCCTGGTCGAGCGCCGCCTCGTCCGGCAGCGCGTCCAGGCGCGCGTAGGCGGCCTCGACGAAGCCGCAGGTCGTCCGCATGCCCTTCCAGTCGAGGAGCAGCTTGAGCACCGCGCGGCTGTTGACGGCGAGCGCCACGAGGAAGAGCGCGAACCAGCCCGGCCCGGTGGACTGCAGCCACTCGGGCAGCGCGAGACCCTCCACGGGCTACTTCCGGGACGAGGGGAACTTGAGGACGGTCTCGCCGTCGCGCACGTACCCCAGCTCCTCGCGGGCCAGCTTCTCGACGTAGGCGGGATCGGTCCGCAGGCGCTCCACCATCAGGCTCAGCTCCTCGGTCCGCGCCCGCAGCGTCACGAGGTCCCGCTCCATGGCCGCGATCTCCCGGCGCATCTCGCCGACGCGCACCACCTGGTGGGCGCCGTAGATGCCGAGCCCCGCGAGCCCGAGGAGGAGGGCGGCGCCGGCGAGCACCCGGCGGCTCACCGCGCGGTACGCGAGTAGAGGCTGCGCCCGGGCCAGGAGGCGGCGTGGCCCAGCTCCTCCTCGATGCGCAGCAGCTGGTTGTACTTGGCCGTGCGCTCGCTGCGCGCGACCGAGCCCGTCTTGATCTGGCCGGCGTTCACCGCCACCGCGAGGTCGGCGACGAAGGTGTCCTCGGTCTCGCCCGACCGGTGCGAGACGACGGTGCCGTAGCCGGCGCGCTTGGCCAGCTCGATGGCCTCCATCGTCTCGGTCAGCGTGCCGACCTGGTTGATCTTGACCAGGACCGCGTTGGCCAGGTTCTTCTGGATCCCCTGCTGGATGACCGCGGGATTGGTCACGAACAGGTCGTCGCCGACGAGCTGGACGCGGCTCCCCAGCCGACGGGTGAGCAGCGCCCACCCCGACCAGTCGTCCTCGCCCAGGCCGTCCTCGATGGAGACGATCGGATACCGGTCCATCAGCGTCTCGTAGCGCCCGATCAGCTCCTCGCTGTCGAGCACCACGTTCTCGCGCCGGAGCCGGTAGCGGCCGCCGTCCTCGGCGAACTCGCTGGCCGCGACGTCCATCGCCAGCGAGACGTCGTCGCCCGGCCGGTAGCCGGCCCGCTCGATGGCCTGCATCAGCAGATCGAGCGCGGCCACGTTGGAGCCGAGCGCGGGGGCGTAGCCGCCCTCGTCGCCGACGCCGGTGCCCAGCCGCTTCTCGCGCAGGAGCTCCTTGAGGGCGTGGAACACCTCGACGCCCATCCGCAGGCCGTTCGAGAACGAGTCGGCGCCGGCCGGCACGAGCATGAACTCCTGGAAGTCCAGCCCGTTGTCGGCGTGGGCGCCGCCGTTGATGACGTTGAGGAGGGGCACCGGGAGCAGGCGGGCGCCGACGCCGCCCAGGTACGCGTAGAGCGGCAGCCCGGCCTCGTCGGCGGCCGCTCGCGCCACCGCCAGGGAGACGGCGAGGATCGCGTTGGCGCCCAGGACCGACTTGTTCGGGGTGCCGTCGAGCTCGAGCAAGGCCTGGTCGATGGCGGCCTGCTCGCTCGCCTCCATGCCGTCGATCTCCGGCGCGATCGTCTCCTCGACGTTGCGCACCGCCTGCTGGACGCCTTTGCCGCGGTAGCGCTGGGTGTCGCCGTCGCGCAGCTCCACCGCCTCGCGCTTGCCCGTGGAGGCGCCCGACGGCACCGCGGCCCGCCCCCAGGCGCCCGACTCGAGCTGCACCTCGACCTCGACGGTGGGATTGCCGCGCGAGTCGAGGATCTCGCGGGAATAGACCCCGGTGATCGCCGACATCTCAGGACCTCCGCTCGAGCACGAAGTCGGCCAGCGCCCGGATGGGTTCGGCGGCGGCGCCGAGCGGATCGAGCGCGCGCTTGGCATCGTCCACGAGCCCCCGCGCGCGCGCCCGGGAGGCGGCCAGCCCGTGGAGCGACGGGTACGTCACCTTGCCCTTGCGCACGTCGCTCCCGGCGGTCTTGCCGAGCTCCTCCAGGCTGCCCTCGACGTCGAGGATATCATCCACGATCTGGAAGGCGAGCCCGAGCGCCCGGCCCGCCCGCCCGATCGCCTCGACCTGCGCGGGGCTCCCGCCGCCGAGCAGCGCGCCCGCGCGCAGCGCCGCCCGGATGAGGGCGGCGGTCTTGTGCAGGTGGATGTAGTCGAGCTGGTCCGGCGAGATCGTCTTGCCCTCGGACTCGATGTCGACGACCTGGCCGCCGACCATGCCCTGCGTCCCGGCCGCCTCCGCCACCTCCACCACCGCGCGAGCGACCACGTCGCCGTCGCCGAGCCGCGCCGCGTTGTCGGCCACCAGACGGAAGGCGAGGGTGAGCAGGGCGTCGCCGGCCAGGATGGCCACCGCCTCGCCGAAGACCTTGTGGTTGGTGAGCCGGCCGCGCCGGTAATCGTCGTCGTCCATGGCCGGCAGATCGTCGTGGATGAGCGAGTAGGCGTGGATCAGCTCGAACGCGCACGCCGTGTCGAGCACGGCCTCCGCCCGGCCGCCGACGGCCTCCGCCCCCGCCAGGACGAGGATGGGCCGCAGCCGCTTGCCGGGCGCGAGGACGCTGTAGCGCATCGCGCGGTGGATGGTGGGGGGCGGCGCGTCCTCGGACGGTAGCGCGCGGTCGAGGGCCGCGTCGACCAGGGCGCGGCGGGTCTCCTGGTAGGCCCGGAGATCGACGCCCCCCGTCACGGCTCGTCCTCGCCCTCCGGCGCGAAGGGCCGGGTCGTGGTCGCGCCGCCCTCGTCCTTGACGAGCAGCTCGATCCGGCGCTCGGCGTCGTCCAGGTAACGGCCGCAGTGGCGCGCGAGCGCGACCCCCTCCTCGAAGACCTTGAGCGACTCCTCCAGCGGCAGGTTGCCCGCCTCGAGCGCGCTCACGATCTGCTCGAGCCGGGCCAGGCAGTCCTCAAACTTGAGGTCGGTCATCGTGCTCCCTGGTGGCCGCGACGCGGCAGTCGAGGCTGCCCTCGTGCAGCAGCACGCGCACGGAGTCGCCCGGGCACACCTCCCCGGCGCGCCGGACGACCCGGCCGCCGGCGGCGAGGGTGAGGCTGTAGCCGCGCCCGAGCACGGCGAGCGGCGAGAGCGAGTCGAGGCGCCCGACGGCGCCGCCCATCCGGTGCCGGGCGCGCTCGAGGGTGGCGACCATGCCGCGATCGAGCCGGTCGCGCAGCCCGGCGAGCTGCCGGCGGTCCTGGCGCGTGCGCGCCACCGGGCTGCGGGCGCTCAGCCCGCGCTCGGCCAGCGTCAGGCGGTGCGCGACCCGGCGCAGCGTCGCCTGCCCCGCCCGGGCCAGGCGCGCCCGCGCGTGGTCGAGACGGCGGGCCCAGTCGCGGAGCGGGCGGTGCGGGTCCGTCAGGACGCGGCGGCCGCTGGCGGCGGCCAGCCGGTCGCGGCCGGCGGCGAGGCGCCGGCGCATCGCGCGATCCAGGCGCCGGGTCAGGTCGGCCACGCTCTCCGCCACCGCGCACTTCTCGCGCACCACCAGCTCGGCGGCGTTGGACGGCGTGGCCGCCCGCACGTCGGCGACGAAGTCGGCGATGGTGAAGTCGACCTCGTGCCCGACCGCCGACACCACGGGGATCTTGGACGCCGCGATGGTGCGGGCCAGCCGCTCGTCGTTGAAGGCCCAGAGATCCTCGAGGGAGCCGCCGCCGCGGCCGACGATGATCACGTCCACGCCCCCGAGCGCGTTCAGCTCGCGCACGCCCTGGGCCAGCTCCTCGGCCGCGCCCTCGCCCTGCACGCGGGCGGGCGCGATCACGATCCGCACCTCGCCGAACCGCTGGCCGATCACGCGCAGCACGTCGCGCACGGCGGCGCCGCTAGGCGAGGTGACGATGCCGATCGTGCGGGGAAACCGCGGCAGCGGCCGCTTGCGGGCGGGATCGAAGAGCCCCTCCGCCTGCAGCCGCTCCTTCAGCTGGGCGAAGGCGAGCTGCAGCGCCCCCAGGCCCCGCGGCTCGAGGAGCTCGACGACCAGCGAGTACTCGCCGCGCTGCGCGTACACCTCGAGCCCGCCGAAGGCGAGGACGTGCAGCCCGTCGCGCGGCTCGAAGCGCAGCCGCCGCGTCCGGCTGCGGAA
>JAICGY010000254.1 GCA_025922915.1 Candidatus Methylomirabilota bacterium
ACCGGGCTCATCACCAGCGCGGAGCCGAGGGCGGCGGCGCGCCCGCACTGCTCGGCGAAGACGGCGAGCAGCCGCGCCCGCTCGGCACCGTCCGCCCACATCCAGCCCAGCTCGACGCCGACGCAGGCGACGGCGAGCCCGCTCGCGGCCACCGCCGCCCCGGCGTCGCCCCCGGCCTGGGCGGCCCGCGTGAAGTCGAGCCGGCGCAGCTCGACCCCGTCCCACCCGGTCGCCCGCGCGACCGCGAGCGCCCGGTCGAGGGGCACGGCATCGATGGTCCAGGTGTGCAGCGCCAGGCGCACGGCTACGCCGCTCCCAGCGCCCGGGCCGCGCGGTTCACGTCCCGCGGCGCCACCCAGAGGATCGCCCCGTAGCGGCCGGCTCCCGCGCAGACGGCATCGATCGCGGTCACGTTGATCTTCGCGCCGGCCAGCCGCTCCATCAGCTCCGCGACGACGCCGGGACGGTCGTCGCCGGCGACCAGGAAGGCGCGCTTGGGCCCCACGAGCTTCCACTTCGCCCGGCGCGCCACCTCGCGAAACACCTTCGGGTCCTCGGGGACGAAGTCGATCTGCGCCCCCCGTCCGCTCGGGAACCCGGAGAACGCGAGCAGGTTGACACCGGCTTGCCGCAGTTCCCCGAGGAGCGCGGCGCCCACCCCCGGCTTCTGCGGTGCCATGACGTAGAAGTACTCGACGCGGCGGATCGTGTCGGCCATGGTCCCCTCCCCGGCCGGTCGCCCCGGCCCTCGCGCCGGACGTTACCACTTCCCGGCGGAGGGCGCCGGGCGAGGCGCCGGGGCCGAGGGCGCTCAGGCCGAGCGGCGGATTTCGTCGCCGCCGGCAGGGACGATCGAGAGGCGGTCCACGACCTCGACCGGGCGGTCGGCCTGCGCCGCCTCGTGCTCCACCAGGCGCAGCGCCATGTCCCGCTGCTCCGGCGAGGTCACCCAGCCGGTCACCTCGACCCGCGCCGGGCCCCGGGCCGGAATCGACGTCGCCGGCAGCAGCGAGCACTCCCGCAGCCGCGGCTCGCGACCCAGCGGGCCGCTCAGCCGCTCCTGGAGCCGCGTCGCCTCCGTCTCGCGGCGGTTCTGCGCCTCGAGGAACCGCACGCCCCAGGCGACGAGCGCGCCGGTCACGAGCACGATCACGACACCGACGACCAAGAGAGTCCAGGTGAAGCCGTCCATGCGTGTCGGAGACAGCAAGACGTATGCCGGCGCGCCGCCCCGCGCTATCATGACCGCGCCGGGACGGCGCCGGCCCGTCGTCCCGCGCGATCACCGATGACGCCCGAACCCGGATTCTTCACCGACCTCGCCCTCGTCTTCGCCGCCGCCGTGATCGGCGCCGCGGTGGCGCGACTGCTGCGGCAGCCGATGATCCTCGGCTACGTCCTGGGCGGCGTCCTCATCGGCCCGTTCACGCCGGGGCCCAAGGTCAGCGACGTCCACACCTTCGAGCTTTTCGCGGAGATCGGCGTCATTCTCCTGATGTTCTCGATCGGGCTGGAGTTCTCGCTGCGCGACCTGCTCCGCGTGAAGTGGGTCGCCCTGGTCGGTGGCCCCCTCGGCATCGTCCTGTCCGGCCTTCTCGGTGTCGCCGCGAGCCCGCTGCTCGGCTGGCCACCGCTGCAGGGGCTGATGATCGGACTCGTCGTGTCCGTCGCGAGCACCATGGTCCTCGCCCGCCTCCTCATCGACCGCGGCGAGCTGCACTCCCGCCACGGCCGCGTGATGATCGGCATCACGCTCGTCGAGGATCTCGCCGTGGTCGTCCTCACCGTGCTCCTCCCGGCCCTCGGCACGCTCGACCCGGGGCGCCTGCTCGCCATCGGCGCCGCCGTCGGGGTGGCGATCGCGGTCCTGGCGCCGGTCACCTGGCTGGCCACCAAGGCGGTGCCGGCCCTCATGCTGCGCGTCGCCCGCACGCGGAGCGACGAGCTGTTCCTGCTCGTCGCGCTCGCCATCGGGCTGGGCACCGCGGCCTTCACCCAGGCGGTGGGCCTGTCGCTCGCGGCGGGCGCCTTCCTGGCCGGCCTGGTGGTCAGCGAGTCCGACTACGCCCACGAGACGCTGGCGCGGCTCCTGCCCATGCGCGACACGTTCGTCGCCGTCTTCTTCGTGACGATCGGCGCCCTCATCGACCCGGCCTCGGTCGTGGAGAACCTGCCGCTGCTGGGCGGGATCATCGGTCTGGTGGTGCTCGGCAAGTTCGCCATCTGGACGCTCGTCGTCCTCGCCTTCCGCTACCCGCTCGGCACCGCCGTGCGCGTGGCGGTGGGGCTGACGCAGATCGGCGAGTTCTCCTTCATCCTCATCCAGGTGGCCCGCGGCGCGGGCCACGTGGGCGACGACGTCTACAACGCCACCCTCGCCGCCTCGCTGCTGACGATCCTGCTCAACGCCACCCTGGTCCGGCTCACGTCGGACTGGGTGGGGGCCGCGCAGGCGGGGGCCGCGCCGGAGGCGGAGGTGCTGGACGACGCCCGCCACGGCCACGTCGTGATCTGCGGCTTCGGGCGCGTCGGCAGCGCGGTGGGCGACGCGCTCGACACGTTCCGCGTGCCCTACGTCGCGATCGAGCGCGATCCCGACGTCGTCCGTGCCCTGCGCGCCCGCGGCGTGCCCTGCCTGTTCGGCGACGCCGCCCACCCGAGAGTGCTGCACGCCGCCACCGTGGAGCGCGCGGCCCTCGTGATCGTCGCGCTGCCGGAGATCGACGCGGCGCGGCGGAGCGTCCGGGCGGTGCGGACGGCGCAGCCGACCCTCCCGATCATCGCCCGCGCCCACCGCGCCGGCGAGGCGGAGGACCTGCGCGCCATGGGCGCCGACGACGTCGTGCAGCCCGAGCTGGAGGCGGCGGCCGCGGTGATCGACCACTCGCTCCGCGTCGTCCTGCGCTCGGGCGAGGCGGCCGAGGCGTACCTGCGCCGCTTCCGCGCGGCGATGCACGGCGACGAGGACGGGCGCGCCGGCCGCGACGGCCCGCTGCCCGAGGTGCAGGTGCTGACGCTGCCGGCCGGCCAGCTCGCCGACCAGTCGCTGCGCGAGGCCCGCATCCGCGAGCGGTTCGGCGTCACCGTGGTGGCGGTGGCGCGCGAGGACGGCGAGACGCTCCTCAACCCGCCACCCGACACGGTGCTGCGGCCCGGCGACCGGCTGCGGGTCTTCGGGCTGCCCGCCCAGATCCAGGCCTTCGCGGTCGAGGCCGGACGCGAGTCCTGACGGCGTCGCGCTTCGCATCGTGGCCGGCATGACGTAGACTCGGGGGCGCTTCGTCGGACGGTGCGGCAGCCAGCGGGCCGCCGCGCCCGGAGGTTCGATGCCCGAGGATCGCTCCGTTCGCGGTCGCGCCGCCCCCGCCGGCGGTCTGGTGTGACTCCGTCCCCCGCCCCGGGCGCCCTCGCGGGGCTCCGCGTGCTCGACCAGACCCAGGTCATGGCCGGGCCGTTCTGCGCCATGCTCCTCGCCGACATGGGCGCCGACGTCATCAAGATCGAGCCGCTCGAGGGCGAGACGACGCGCCACATGGACCTGACGCTGGGTCCGGGCGTCTCGGGCCCGTTCCTGGCCGTCAACCGCAACAAGCGCGGCCTCGCCCTCGATCTCAAGCAGCCCGCCGGCGTGGCGCTCCTGAAGCGCCTGGTGGCCGGCGCCGACGTGCTCGTGGAGAACTACCGGCCCGGCGTGGCCCGGCGCCTCGGCGTGGACTTCGAGACGCTGCGTGCCGTCAACCCGCGGCTGATCTACTGCTCGATCTCCGGCTTCGGCCAGACCGGCCCCTACGCGCCGCGGGGCGGCTACGACCTGATCGCCCAGGGCATGAGCGGCATCATGAGCGCGACGGGCAGCGAGGGCGGCGCGCCGGTCAAGGTCGGGGTGCCCGTCACCGACCTCGGCGCCGGGCTGTTCGCCACCCTCGGCATCCTGTGCGCGGTGCGCGCGCGTCATCGCACCGGGCGCGGCCAGCTCGTCGACACGTCCCTCTTCGAGGCCGGCGTGGCGCTCTCCGCCTGGGAGGCGACCCAGTACTGGTACACGGGCGAGACGCCGCGCGGCCTCGGCACCGCCCACCGCCTCAACGCGCCCTACCAGGCCTTCCGCGCCAGCGACGGCCACTTCACGGTGGGCGCCGCCAACGACAACCTCTTCCCGCGCTTCTGCGCCCTCCTCGGCCTGGACCACCTCGTGAAGGACCCGCGCTTCGACAGCGTGCCGAACCGCCTGAAGCACCGGGCGACGCTCGAGACGCTCATCGAGCAGGTGACCGTGCACCACCCGCGTCGCCACTGGCTGGCCCGGTGCGAGGCGGCCGGCGTGCCGGCCGGCCCGATCTACACGGTGCCCGAGGCCCTGGCCGATCCCCACGTGCTCGCCCGCGGCATGGTGCAGACGCTCGAGCATCCGCGGGCCGGCCGCGTCCACGCCCTCGGCAACCCGGTGAAGATGTCCGCGACCCCGCCCGCGATGCGCGCCGCCGCGCCCGAGCTCGGCCAGCACACCGACGAGATCCTCCGCGAGCTCGGCCTCGACGAGACCGAGATCGCCGGACTCCGGCGGAGCAGGGTGGTCGGGTGACGGTCCGCTCGGTGCCCGGCCGCGTCCCCCGCATCCACCCCGGCGCCTGGGTCGACCCCGCGGCCCAGGTGATCGGCGACGTGGAGCTCGGCGAGGGCGTGAGCATCTGGCCGTTCACGGTCGTCCGCGGAGACCAGGACAACTACATCCGGATCGGGCGGAACACGAACGTCCAGGACAACTCCGTCGTGCACGTGACCCCCGACTTCCCGTGCCTCATCGGCGAGGGCGTCACCATCGGCCACCGGTGCGTGGTCCACGCCTGCACGATCGGTAACAACGTCCGCATCGGGATCGGCGCCGTCGTGCTGACGGGGGCCGTCGTCGAGGACGACGCCCAGGTCGGCGCCGGCGCCGTCGTGGCCCCCGGCAAGGTCGTGCCGGCGGGCACGCTGGTGATGGGCGTGCCGGCCCGACCCGTGCGGATCATGAGCGAGGAGGAGCGCGAGGACATCCGGCGCAACGCCCGGGAGTACGTCGCGCTCTGGCACCGCGACTACCGCGGCGGCGTCAGCAAGGTGATCGAGTGACGGCCGCGCGGCCGCTCGAGGGGCTCCGGGTCATCGACCTCACGCAGGCGATGGCCGCCCCGTTCTGCACGATGAACCTGGCCGACATGGGCGCCGACGTCATCAAGGTGGAGCCGCCGGGCGGGGAGGAGACGCGCCGCGGGTCGGCCAGCCGGAACGGCCACAGCGCCACGTTCATGACCATCAACCGCAGCAAGCGCGGCCTCACCGTCGACCTCAAGCGCCCCGAGGGCGTCGAGATCATCCGGCGGCTCACGCGGACGGCCGACGTCTTCGTGCAGAACTACCGGCCCGGCGCCGCCAGGCGGCTGGGCGTCGACTACGAGGACCTGCGCGCCATCAACCCGAGGCTGATCTACTGCTCGATCTCCGGCTTCGGCGCCACCGGCCCCTATGCCTCCCGGGGCGGCTACGACCTGATCGCCCAGGGCATGAGCGGCATCATCAGCGTCACGGGCGACGAGGAGGGCCCGCCGGCCAAGGCCGGCGTCCCGATCTCCGACCTCGCCGCCGGGCTCTTCGGCGCCTACGGCATCCTCTGCGCGCTCGAGCACCGCGAGCGCACCGGCGAGGGACAGCTCGTGGACACCTCGCTGCTCGAGGCCGCGCTGGCCCTCACCGTGTGGGAGTCCACCGAGTACTGGGTGACGGGACGGGCGCCGAAGCCCCTCGGCTCCGCGCACCGGCTGGCCGCTCCCTACCAGGCGATCCGCGCCGCCGACGGCTGGCTCACCGTGGGCGCGAACAACGACAAGCTGTTCGAGGGGCTCTGCCGCGCGATCGCGCGGCCGGACCTGGCCGCCGACCCGCGCTTCGCCGGGCGGGCGGAGCGCATGCGGCACCGGGCGGCGCTGATCGCGGAGATCGAGAAGACGACCGTCACGCACCCGCGCC
>JAICGY010000255.1 GCA_025922915.1 Candidatus Methylomirabilota bacterium
TGGGCGTCGCTGCATCCCAGCCCATCATCGTGGCCCGCCGACTGCGCCGAGCGCCAGGGCAGGACGGCGTGGTCGAGCCACCGTCCCCCCACACCGCCACCCCCGGCCGGCCGCCTCCGCCTGAGCAACCAGCCCGAGGAGACCGCGTTCAGCGAGAAGCGAGAGCCCGATCGCGGAGGGCGTCGACTCGCGCGAGAGCTTCCGCGACCCGCGCCGGCGCCAACCGCCCGCGGCGCAGCGCCCGCTCCACCCCGTCGAGGACGACGCGCGCGGCCGACCTCCCGTCCGGCAGGCCATCGTCGGCGACGAGGAGCAGGTCGGCGCCTGCCTCGAGCGCGAGCACGGCGGCGTCGTCGAGACCGTAGTGCTGCTCGATGGCCCCCATGCGGAGATCGTCCGTCACCACCACGCCGTCCCAGCCGAGCCCCTCGCGCAGCAGCCCGGTGATGGTCGCGCGCGAGAGCGTGGCCGGGTAGCGCGGGTCCAGCCGGCGGTTGAAGACGTGGGCGGTCATCACGGCGTCGACCATGCCCTCGGCGAGGAGGATGCGATAGGGCACGAGCTCCACGGCGGCGTTCGCCGTGTCGGTGACGTCCACGAAGCCCAGGTGCGAGTCCGCGAAGGACGAGCCGTGGCCGGGGAAGTGCTTGAGCGCGGTCAGCACGCCCGCGCGGTGGCTTCCTTCCACGTACGCGGCGGCGTGGGCGGCCACGAGCCGCGGGTTGGCGCCGAAGCTGCGGCCGGTGCCGACGATCACGGGGTTCACGGGGTTGTAGCCGACGTCGACCACGGGGGCCAGGTTCCAGTGGATGCCGGCCTCGCGCAGCATGGCGCCGATGCGCCGCGCCTCGAGCTCGGTGAGCGTGAAGTCGTTCGCGCCGCCGAGGTCGGCATGCGACAGGGTCGCGGTGTAGCCGGCCGGCGGGCCCAGGCGCATCACGCGGCCGCCCTCGGCGTCCACCGCGACGAGGGGCGGCCGCCCGGCGCACGCCCGCGCGCGCTCGCCGATGGCGCGCGTGAGGGCCGCCACCTGCTCGCCGTCGACCACGTTGCGCCCGAAGAGGAGCACCGCGCCCGGCCGCGCGTCGCACAGCAGCCGCTCGAGCCCGGGATTGTCGGCGAGCGCGGTGCCGTGGAAGCCGACGAGGAGGAGGTCGCCGAGGCGGGGCAGGAGGGGCGCGAGCCGGGCCGGATCGGGCGGCGTGAAGGTCCGGCAGGCCGCCGCGAGCACGACCAGGAGGACGAGGCCCGCGGCGCGCCCGCGCGCCCGCCTCCGGGCCCCGCGCGAGCTAGCGTCCACCGACGGCGCGGACCAGTCGCCGGACGCGCTCGGGGTCCACGGGATTGCCCACGCGGCCGTCGCGCTTCAGCGAGGAGCCGACGATCAGGCCGTCGGCCACCGAGAGCATGGCGGCCGCGGTCTCCGCGGTCACGCCGCTGCCGACCAGCAGGCAGGCGCGGGGGGCCACGCCCCGCACGCGCTTGACCACGTCGAGCGGCGTCGGGGCGCCAGTCGCCGGGCCCGACACCACGAGGCCGTCGGCCAGGCCTCGCTCCAGCAGGTCGTGCGCGTGCTGCTCGAGGTCGACGGGGGCGAGGGGCACCGCGTGCTTGCCGCCGACGTCGGCGAACAGCGCGACGTCGGCGCCGAGCAACCGCCGGTCGCGCAGGGTGCCGTGGGCATCGGAGTGCACGATGCCCTGGTCGGCGAGCACGGCGCCGGCGTGGACGTTCACGCGGATGAACCGGGCGCCCACCGCGCAGGCGATGGCGACCGCGCTCCGGGCGTCGTTCTTGAGCACGTTGATGCCCAGGGGGACGGTGGGGCACGCGCGACGCACCTCGTGCGCCACCACGGCCAGGCTGGCGACGGTGGCGGCCTCGACGCGGGCGGCGGTGAACGGGGCGTCCCCGTGGTTCTCGACGAGGAGGGCGTCCATGCCGCCCTCGACGAGCGCGCGCGCGTCGGCGACGGCGGCGGCCACCACGCGCTCCATGGAGCCTTCCCAGCGCGGGCTGCCGGGAAGCGGGGGAACGTGCACCATGCCGATGAGCCGCACGGTGGGCGGATTGTAGCACGCGCCGGCGTTGGACAGCCCGGCGCGGGGGCCGCTATAGTGGATCGTCAGGTCCATGCCAACGCGAGCCGTGTTCTTCGGGTGGTGGGTGACGCTGTCGTTCGCCGTCATGGTGTTCCTCTCCACCGGTATCCGGTTCAGCGTCGGGCCCTTCCTCAAGCCGATGGTCGCCGACCTCGATCTGGACCGGGCCAGCTTCTCCCTCGTCATCGCCATGAGCCTGTTCCTCTACGGCGCCTTCCAGCCGTTCATCGGCCGGCTCGTGGAGCGGCTCGGGGCGCGCCCGGTGCTGGTCGCGGGGACCGTGGTGCTCGGCGGTTCGCTGGCGCTCACGGGCGCCGTCACCCGGCTCTGGCACCTCGCCCTCATCTACGGCGTGGGCGCCTCGCTCGGGCTGGCGGCCACCGGACACGTCGTGGCGGCCGCCGTCATCGCCCGCTGGTTCACGCGGCGCCGGGGCACCGCGCTGTCCATCCTCGGCGGGGCCTCGATGGCCGGTCTGAGCCTCATGGTGCCGGTGGCGATGTGGTGCGTGCTGACGATCGGCTGGCGCTGGACCTACGCGGCGTTCGGGGTCGCCGTGGTCGCGCTCGTGCTGCCGCTGGCGCTCTGGATCGTGCGCGAGTCGCCCGAGGCCCTGGGGCTCGAGCCCGACGGCGCGCGCGGCGACCGGACGGGGGTGGCGGTCGGGGCGGTGGAGCGGACCGACATCGGGCACGCGGTGCAGACGGTCTCGTTCTGGCAGCTGGGCGGCGGCCTCTTCACGTGCGGGTTCTCGATGAGCCTGCTGTCCGCGCACGGTGTGCCCATGCTGACCGACCACGGCTACGCCCCGATGCTGGCGTCGTGGACGCTCGGGGTGCTCGGAGCGTCCTCGGTCGGGTTCTCCGTGGCGCTCGGCGCGCTCTCGGACCGGCTCGGGCGCCGGCCGGTCCTGGCGTGGCTCTACGGCGCTCGCGCGCTGCTGTTCGCCGGCCTGTTCCTCGTGCGCGACGCGCCCGGCGCCCTCCTCGTCATCGTCGTCCTCGGCGGCGCCAGCATGGCCGGCACGCTGGCGATGACGTCGGCTCTCATCGCGGACATCTTCGGCCGCTTCTCGGTGGGCTCGGTCTTCGGGACGATCTTCCTCGTCCACCAGACGGGCGCCGCGCTCGGCTCCTGGCTGGCGGGGGCGCTGTTCGAGGCGACGGGCGGCTACGGAGTTGCCTTCGCGGTGGCGTGCGCGATCCTCCTCACCGCCTCCATCCTCAGCCTGACGATCGACGAGCGGCCGCGGACGGTGTCCCGGCTCTCGCCGCTGGCGGCGGGCAAGTGACGGACGCGGCGGCGCGGACGGCGCTGGTCGTCATCGACGCCCAGCAGGAGTACTTCGCCCCGCTCGGCAAGGTCGTCCTGCCCGGGGGCCCGGCCGCGGTGCGGCAGATCGCGCGGGCTCTCCAGTGGGCGCGCGGGGCCGGCGTGCCCGTCGTGCACGTCGTCCACGAGAGTCGCCGCCCGGGCCCGACGACCTTCGTCCCGGGCAGCCCGGCCCTCGAGATCCATCCCGAGGCGCGTCCGGCGCCGGACGAGCCGGTCATGCAGAAGCACCTGCCGGGCTCGTTCACGGGCACGGCCCTGGAGCCCTTCCTGCGCGAGCGCTCCATCGCGCGGCTCGTGCTCGCCGGGTTCATGACGCAGATGTGCGTGGACACCACCGCGCGCCAGGCGGCCCACCTCGGCTTCCAGGTGACCGTCCTCGCCGACGCCACCGCCGCCATGGCGGTGAAGGGGCCGGACGGCGCCGTCATCCCGGCCGACCAGGTGCACCGGACGCACCTGGGCAGCCTGAGCGGCTTCCTCGCGGACGTCCGTCACGTCGCGGACATCGTCCACTAGCCCGAGGAGGGTGGCCATGGGGTACCAGAGCCTGCTGCTGCAGCGCACGGGCGCGGTCGCCACGATCACGCTGAACCGGCCGGAGGCGCGCAACGCGATCGACATGACCCTGCGCGGCGAGCTCGTGGCGGCCCTCGACGAGGTGGAGGCCGACGAGGCCGCCCGCGTGCTGGTCCTCACCGGCGCCGGCGGGCACTTCTGCTCGGGGGGCGACGTGAAGACCATGCGCGCGCGCCGCCACTCCGCCGCCGAGGGCCGCGGCCGCGTGCAGGCCCTCAACCGCATGGTGCTGCGGCTGGCCGACTTCCCGCGCCCGACGATCGCCATGGTGGACGGATTCGCCGTCGGCGCGGGCACGAACCTGGCCCTGTGCTGCGACCTGACCGTGGCCTCCGACCGCGCGCGCTTCGGCGAGGTCTTCTGGAAGATCGGCCTCGTGCCCGACGGCGGCGGGACCTGGCTGCTGCCTCGCGCGATCGGCATGGCGCGGGCCAAGGAGCTGATCTTCACCGCCGACGTGATCGACGCCGCCGAGGCGGCGCGGATCGGCCTGGTGAATCGGGTCGTGCCTGCCGCCGACCTGGAGGGGGTGACGCGCGCCCTGGCCGAGCGGATCGCGGCCGCCCCGCCCGCGGTGCTCCGGATGGCCAAGCACATGCTGAACCGCAGCGCCACCACGGACCTCGCGGCGGCGCTGGACCTCGAGGCGTTCTCGCAGGGGCTGGCGATCGCCGGCGAGGACCACCAGGAGGGGCTCGCGGCCTTCTTCGAGAAGCGGACCCCGACGTTCACCGGCCGCTGAGCGGCCCGGGCGCCAATCGTAGCTAGCCCGGCGGGCGGCCGGGGATCGCGGGGACGCCGGGCTCCGGCACGCGGGGCTCGGGGCCGGGCCCGGCCGGCGGCAGCGGGGCGCCGGGCGGGGGGATCATCCAGGGGCCGCGCGGGGCGCCCCGGATGGCGTCCTCCAGCTGGGGCGAGGTGCGGCGCATCTCCTCGGTGATCCGGGCGGCGTCGAGCGCCGTGCCGACGACCCGCGGCGTGATGAGGATGAGCAGCTCCGTCTTCTCGATCCCCTTCGACTTGAAGCCGAACGCGTAGCCCAGGACGGGGATGTCCTTGAGGAACGGGATGCCGCGCTCGACGTCGCCCACGCGGTCGCGGATCAGGCCGCCGAGCACGAGCGTCTGGTTGTTCACCAGCACGACCGACGTCTCGGCCTCGCGCTTGATGATCTCCGGCGAGAAGGTGGGCGCGACCGGCTCGCCCACGTCGTTGACCTCCTGCTTGACGTCGAGGGCGACGGTCCCGCGCTCGCCGATGCGGGGCGTCACCGTCAGCACCACGCCGGCGTCACGGTACTCGACGGACTGCGTGCCGGTGACCGTGGTGGACTGGCCGGGGACGACCGGCGTGGTGACGCCGCCGATCGGCACCTGCTGGCTGGTGATGATCGGGATGGAGCGCGACACGTTGATGACGGCCTTCTTGTTCTCCGACGTCATCACGTGCGGATTCGAGACGACGTTGACGCGGTTCTCGGCGGCCAGGGCGTTGAGCATCACGAAGAACCTGTCCGCTGCGAAGACGTAGCCGGTCAGGCCTCCGGCCAGGCCGGCCACGGTGGTGACCGCGTCGATGTTGTTCGGCGGCGGCACGACCTCGGGCGACACGCCCGTGAGCGACTGCTGGCCGAACCGGAAGCTGCCCTCCTTGAGGGCCCAGTCGATCCCCAGCCGCGTGTCGTCGGTCAGGGTGATCTCGGCCACCAGCACCTCGATCAGCACCTGCCGCGGCATGCGATCCAGCCGGCGGATCGTCTGCTCGATGTCCGTCCACTGCCGCGGCGTGGTCGTGACGATGATGGAGTTCGTCGTCTCGTCGGCGATGAAGCGGATCTCGCCCTCGGGCAGGCCGATGTCCGACGTCCCGCCCAGCGGCGGCCCCGGCGCGGCGGTCGGGATGGTCGGCGGCGCCGGTGGCTCGCCCGGGCGCGGCAGCGTGATGGGCGGCGTGGGCCCGGCCGCCCCCA
>JAICGY010000256.1 GCA_025922915.1 Candidatus Methylomirabilota bacterium
AGGCGACGGGCGACGGCCACCACCGGCGGGCCACCCTCGTCTTCCCGGCGCCCGCCAGCGGGCCCGTCCTGGTCGTGGTCAAGAACATCGGCAACGTGCCCGAGCGGGTGTTCCGCTGGGACGCCGTCGGCCGCTGAGGCCGGAGCAGCCATGCATCACCTCGATGGAGTGAGCGATGACCAGACGACACTCGCGTTCTCGTGACGCTTCACGCGGTCGGCCGGGCCGCCGGTGGTGGGCGATCACGGCCGTGGTCGCCGGGGCGCTCGTGATCTTGGGCGGCGCCGGCGCCCTGCTGTCCCGTCCGGCTACATCCGCCGTGAGCGGCCCCCCGCGCCTGGCCGTCGATCGACTGGAGATCGACCTGGGACGCCAGCCGTTCGAGCGCCACGTGAGCGCCTCGTTCGTCGTGACCAATGCCGGGGGCGACACGTTGCGACTCGATCACGCACCGCCCGTCGAGGTGATCCAGGGCTGCTGACCGCCGCCCGCGGTCGTCGGTCAGACGACCCTCGAGCCCGGGGACTCGACCACGGTGTCGCTGCGGTTCACCATGCACCGCGGCATGGGCGGCCCCCACGAGTTCCGGGTCCCGCTCCGGAGCAACGATGCGACGGACCCCGTCCGTGTGCTGACCGTACGGTCCACGTGGGGCCCGTGAGAAGGGAGAGACGCACGATGAGCATCCGGCAATCGCTGCACACGTGCGGCGCGGTGGCGCTGGCGGCGGTTGCCGCCCTCCTGGGCGTCCCGGGCGCGGAGGCCGAGCCGACCGCCTACGCCGCCCTCGCGAACTCACGCCAGATCGCCATCGTCGGGCTCGAGACCGGGCGCGTGGTGCGTCATCCAGTTCCGGTCCGCCCCCATGGCATCGCCGTGAGCCGGGATGGCCGGACCGCGTTCGTGCCCGACCTCACCAGCGACAGCGGCCTCGTCGTCGTGGACACGGCGAGCGGGCGCGAGGTGTCGCGCATCCAGCTCGGCGCGCCCGCCCACCACCTGGCCGTGTCGCCCGACGGACGGCGCGTCTTCGCGACCCTGACCGCGGCCGGAAGTCTCGCGATCGTCGACCCCGCGACGCGCGAAGTGCGCGTGGTGACGGTCGGCGGCGCGCCGGATTCCGCTGTCGTCATGCCGGACGGCCGGAGCGTCCTCGTGTCGGACACGACGGCCGAGACGATCGCGGTCGTGGACGCCGAGGCCGGCCGGGTGGTCGCCAGGATCCGCGTCGGCACGGGGCCCGGGCACGGGACGGTGAGCGATGACGGCCGGTGGGCATACTTCACCGCCACCAAGCAGGACACCGTCTCCCTGGTGGACCTCGAAGGACGCCGGCGCGAGGTCGCGGTCCCGGCCGGTCCCGATCCGCACGGTGTCGCCGTCGGCGGGGCTCGCGGGCGCCTCTTCGTCTCCAACCGCGGGGGTGACGACATCACGGTCGTCGACCTGGGGAAGAGGCAGGTGATCGGCCGCGTGGTCACCGGCCCGGGGCCCGAGCACCTGGCCGCCGCGGCCGGCGGGCGCTGGATCGTCGTCGGCGTGCCGCCCGCGGGCGCGCTCCTCGTGATCGACGCCGACCAGCTGCAAGTCATCCGGCGGATCGACGTCGGCGGCGACCCGCACCAGCTCGTCGTCGTCGACGATCCACGCTGATGGTCTGCGGACCCGGCCTGTAGACGGCCCCCGATGGTCAGAGAGTACGACGCGACACCCACCCGCTCACCGGCGTGCAGATCCGGATCGGCGTCATGGGCTCGGCCAGCGAGCCGGTGGAGCCGGAGAGCCCGGGATCGAGATGAGAAGACAACATCGTCGAGAGCTTCGACAACTTCGTCGAGGAGGCCGGCGATCCCGGGCGCGCTCCAACCGAGAAGTGCCTGCACTACCTCGCGGGAGACGCGTCGGCCGGCGGGGCATGGATCCTGCTCCCTGGATACGCCCGTGGACGGACACCAGCGTGAAGGGAGGTGAGCGACGATGAAGCGCTTCTTGAGCGTGGCGTTCGGAGTGGCCGTCGTGACGGTCCTCGCCGGCGTGGCCTTCGCCCAGATGGGCGGCGGCATGATGGGGGGTGGCATGGGCCCCGGAATGATGGGTGGCGGTCCGGGCGATTGCCCCGGCATGGCCGCCGCCGGCCAGACTGCCGCACCGGAGATCACCGAGGAGAAGGCGAAGGGCCTGGCGGAGGAGTACGCGAAGCAGTACCTGCCCGGCTTCACCGTGGAGCGGGTGCTGCCCTTCACCGGGATGCGTCGGACGATGTACCAGGCGGAGCTGAAGGGGCCGGCCGGGGAGATGCGGGCCCTGCACATCAACCCGTGGGGCAACGTGATGCCGCACGGCACGGTCACGCGGTAGCCGACCTGCGACCGGCTCCGGACCCGCGCCCGGAGCCGGTCGGCTGTCTCCCGGGTGCTAGAGTGCCGGCATGAGGGGCGTCCTGCCTCGATACTTCCTCGCCTCGATCGCGCTGCTCCTCGTCCTCGTGGCGCTCCACACGGCCTGGGCGGCGCGCAGGACCCGGCAGGAGCTGGTGCGCCAGCTCGAGGACCAGGGTCGAGCCGTGGCCGGCGCGCTCGAGATCGCCAGCCGGAACGCCATCCGGGGCAACGCCCTGATGGAGGAGATGATCGCCCGGCGCCTGCTCGACAACGCGCGCCTGATCGACGAGCTGCTCCTCACGAACCGTCACGATCCGGCATTGCTTTCCCGGGTCGGCGAGATGAATCGTCTGCGGCGAGTCGAGCTGCTCGACCGCCAGGGCCGCCCGTACACCCCGGTCGTGCCCGCGCCCGGCACCGGCATGCGCGAGATGATGCGCCGGATGATGGGGGCCCGCACCGCCGAGGCTCCTGACGCGGTGGAGCGCGGCGAGATGCATCGCGCCATGATGCTCTACATGTGGGGGCGGCGATGGAGCGTCCCCGCGGAGGAGCGGGCGCCGGCGCCCATCGCCGACCGCCAGTTCTGGGACGGCACGGTCTTCGGCGTGGCCGTCGGCGCGCGGAGCTTTCCTGGCATCATCGCCATCCACGCGGACGCCGAGTACGTCCTGAACTTCGCCCGCGAGATGGGCGTCGAGCGGCAGATCGAGGAGCTCGGCACCCAGGCGGGCATCGCCTTCATCACGCTCGTGGACGACAAGGGGGGGGTGCTGGCACGCGCCGGCGACGCCGGGGAGCGGGCGGCCCTCGAGGTCGCCCGTCCGGTCGATCGTCCCGGTGGCGCTCGCGGTCTCCTCCGGGTCGGGCTGTCGACGGAGCCCCTCGAGCGGGCATGGCGCCGCGACAGGAATCACGCCATCCTTCTCGGCCTCGGCGTCCTGGCGCTGGGCGCCCTCGGGATGGCGACCATCTTCTACATCCAGCACGGGCACCTGCGCGATGTCCGGGCACTGGAGACGGAGATGGCGAGGCGCGAGCGGCTGGCGACGATGGGGAACATGGCGGCCGCAGTGGCCCACGAGATCCGCAACCCGCTGAACGCGGTGTCCATGGGGCTCCAGCGCCTGGGCGCCGAGTTCCAGCCCGCCGAGATCCAGGAGTACCGGCGGCTGCTCAGCGTGGTACAGGGCGAGGTGGGACGGCTCAACGCGATCGTCGAGGAGTTCCTCTCGCTCGCGCGCCCTCTCCCCCTGGCGCTGGCGCCGGTCGGGGCCGAGGAGGTGCTCCGGGAGCTCGGTGTCCTGCTGGAGCCCGAGGCGGCCAGCCGCGGGGTGCAGGTCGTCGTGGACGCGCCCCCGTCCCTCCCTCCCGTCCGGGCCGACCGCGCCCGTCTCACGCAGGTGCTGCTGAACCTCGGGCTGAACGCCGTCGAGGCGATGCCCGCGGGCGGGACCCTCAGGCTGGCGGCAGCGGTGGCCGGGACGGATCTGGTGATCGCCGTGACCGACACCGGCGAGGGCATCGCACCGGACATCCGCCGACGCCTCTTCGAGCCCTACGTCACCACCAAGTCACGTGGCCTGGGGCTCGGCCTGGCCATCGCCCGGCGCATCGTGGAAGATCACTCGGGCCGGATCGAGGTCGCGAGCGAGCCGGGACGTGGCAGCCGGTTCACCGTCTCCCTGCCCCTCGCCGGGCCTTCCCGTGCCTGACGCGTTCCGCATCCTCGTCGTCGACGACGAGCCGGCCCAGCGCGAGCTCGTGGCCGGGTTCCTCCGCAAGCAGGGGTTCGACGTGGTGGAGGCGGACGGCGGCCGGGCGGCGCTCACCCGCTTCCAGCAGGAGCCGTTCGACCTCGTCCTCACCGATCAGCGGATGGAGCACCTGTCGGGGCTCGACCTGCTCCGGGCCGTGCGGGCCATGACTCCCGAGGCGGGCGTGATCGTCATGACCGCCTACGGAACGATCGAGACCGCGGTCGCCGCCATCCAGGCCGGAGCCTCCGACTACCTGACCAAGCCCCTGAACCTGGACACACTGCTTCACCGGATCCATGCCGTCCGCGAGCGCCAGCGCCTCGTCACCGAGAACCGCGAGCTACGGGAGGCGCTGGCCGAGCGGCACCGGGTCGAGGGCGTCATCGGCGAGAGCGGCGCCATGCAGGAGGTGCTCTCCATGGTCCGGCGCGCGGCGGCCAGCGACGCCACCGTGCTCGTCCGGGGTGAGAGCGGGACGGGCAAGGAGCTGATCGCCCGCGCGCTCCACCACGCGAGCCCCCGGGCCGTGGGACCGCTCGTGAAGGTGAACTGCGCGGCGCTGCCCGAATCTCTGCTCGAATCCGAGCTGTTCGGCCACGAGAAGGGGGCGTTCACCGGCGCGGTGGCGACGCGCAAGGGGCGCTTCGAGCTGGCCGACGGCGGCACGCTGTTCCTCGACGAGATCGGCGACCTCCCGCTGCACCTGCAGGTGAAGCTCCTGCGCGTCCTCCAGGAGCGGGAGTTCGAGCGCGTGGGGTCGAGCCGCCCGATCGCCGTGAACGTGCGGCTGGTGGCCGCGACCCACCGGCCGCTGGAGACCCTCGTCCGGGAAGGGCGCTTCCGGGACGACCTCTACTACCGGATCAACGTCGTCACCATCACGCTTCCCCCGCTCCGCGAGCGGCGGGAGGATCTCCCGCTCCTCATCGAGCACTTCCTCCGGACCTTCGCGGCCCGGAACGGCAAGACGATCCGGGGACTGACCCGGGACGCGCGGGAGACGCTCTTGCGCTACGACTACCCGGGCAACGTCCGCGAGCTCGAGAACCTCATCGAGCGGGCGGTCGTGCTCACCCGCGACGACGCGATCTCCCTGGCCGACATTCCCCTGACGCTGCACGAGCCGGCGGCGGAGCCGGCCGCCCCCGTCACCCTCACGGCCGCCGTCGAGGGGCTGGAGCGGCGGATGATCCGCGACGCGCTCGACCGGGCCGGCGGCGTGCAGACACGCGCCGCCGACCTGCTCGGCGTCAGCGAGCGCGTCCTTCGCTACAAGCTCAGGAAGTACGGCCTGGCGGGCGGCGAGGGATAGGCGGGTCCTCCCGGTGGCCGGCGTGGCTCCCGCCGCCATGGCCACCGTGGCCGCCGTGCCGGCCGTGCATGAAGAAATGGAGGAGCGGGCAAGCGAGCAGTAACAGGTATGGCGTCAGGCCCCACACGTGAGCCCGATGCTCGGTCAGCAGGAAGAAGGCCGCGATCCCGAGGAACGCGAGCAGCACCCACCAGGTCGACATGGGTCTTCACCTCCACGGCGTGATCGAACGTCATGCCGCCCTCGTGAGCGCAGCGAGCTGCGCCTCACCGGCCCTGAGCGCCTCCTCGCGCGACTCGTAGCCTTTCCACTCGTCGGCCCAGCTGCTGTACAGCAGCGCACCGTTTCGATCAGGATCGGCGATCTCCCAGCACCAGAGACAGGGGTCCATGAGCAGCCAGACTTACAGCGTCGGCGGATTCCAGTATTCCGGCACGAAGAGCGGCTCCGTCAGGCCGAGCAGCATCGTGCCGAGGCTGACCTCGACCATCTCCCGGCGGACCGCCCGCGTGGCGAGGTAGAGC
>JAICGY010000257.1 GCA_025922915.1 Candidatus Methylomirabilota bacterium
CGGGCGGTCGAGCAGCGCCCCGAGGAACGACTTGCGCGAGACGCCGACGCACAGAGGCCGGCCGAGCGCCCGGAGACGCCCCAGCCCCGCCAGGATGCGCAGGTCGAACTCGTGCCACGCGATCCGCTCGGCACGGAAGAAGCCGATCCCCGGATCCAGGACCACCTGCCCCTCGGCGACGCCGGCCTTCCGGGCTCGCTCGAGGGCGGCGCCGAGGAGCGCGGCCACGAGGTCGACGGGAGACAGGGACGAGGGCGCCGACCCGCCCGCGGGCGAGGCCATGAGGATCACGCCCTCGGCCCGCGTGGCGGCCAGCCCGGCGAGGTCCGCGTCGCGGAGACCCGAGACGTCGTTGAGCACCCGCGCCCCGGCATCGAGCGCGGCGCGGGCCGGGACCGCGCGCGTCGTGTCCGCGGAGACGGGCACGGGCAGCGCGGGGGCCAGACGCTCCACGGCGCGGGCCAGCCGGCGCGTCTCCTCCTCCTCGGTGAGCGCGGAGGTGCCGTAGGGTGCCGTCGAGCGGGCACCCACGTCGATCATCGCCGCGCCCGCCTCCGCCATGCCGAGCGCGGCCCGCAGGAGGGCGTCCTCGTCGCGGAAGACGGAGCCGGGATGGAACGACTCCGGGCTCACGTTGAGCGCGCCCACCACGGCGACGGGCCGCCCGTCACCGACGGCGACACCGGCGAGATCGGCGCGGCACTCGATCGGCATGGCAGACCCTCCGGCACCCCGGCGGGCCACCGCGGCGCCAGACGCGTGCGCGCTAGGCGGGCGCGGGGGCCGGCGCCGGCGCCTGGAGCGGCTGGGCGCGCAGGATCCGCGCGATCTCCTCCGAGTCCAGGGACTCCCGCTCGAGGAGGGCCCGCGCCAGGGCGTGGAGCTTCTCGATGTTCTCCTCGAGGATCTGCTTGGCGCGCGCGGCCCCCTCGAGGACGATCCGCTTGATCTCGGCGTCGATGGCGAGGGCCGTGTCCTCGCTGTAGTCCTTCGTGCGCGAGACCTCCCGCCCGAGGAAGAGGTGCTCCTCGTTCTTGCCGAAGGTGAGCGGGCCGAGCCGGTCCGACATCCCCCACTCGCACACCATCTTGCGGGCCATCTCGGTGGCCTTCTCGAGATCGTCCCCGGCGCCCGTCGTCTGCTGCTGGAGGACGATCTCCTCGGCGGCGCGCCCGCCCAGGAGGATGGTGATCCGGTTGACCAGGTAGTCCCGGGAGTAGTTGTACTTGTCGTCCAGGGGCAGCTGCATCGTGAGCCCCAGCGCCCGCCCGCGCGGGATGATGGTGACCTTGTGCAGCGGGTCGGCGCCGGGCAGGAAGTCGGCGACGAGGGCGTGGCCGGCCTCGTGATAGGCGATCGTGCGCTTCTCGGCGTCGCTGATGATCATGGAGCGGCGCTCGACGCCCATCAGGACCTTGTCCTTGGCGTTCTCGAAGTCGTGCATCTCGACGATCTTCTTGTTCTGCCGGGCCGCGAGCAGGGCCGCCTCGTTGACGAGGTTGGCGAGGTCGGCGCCGGAGAACCCGGGCGTGCCGCGCGACAGGACCTTGAGGTCGACGTTGGGGGCCAGCGGGATCCGCCGCGCGTGGACCCTCAGGATCTCCTCGCGGCCCTTGACGTCCGGCCGCGGGACGACCACCTGCCGGTCGAAGCGGCCGGGCCGGAGCAGCGCGGGGTCCAGCACGTCGGGACGGTTGGTGGCCGCGATGAGGATCACGCCCTCGTTGGTCTCGAAGCCGTCCATCTCGACGAGCAGCTGGTTGAGCGTCTGCTCGCGCTCGTCGTGGCCGCCGCCCAGCCCGGCGCCGCGGTGACGCCCGACCGCGTCGATCTCGTCCATGAAGATGATGCACGGTGCGTGCTTCTTGCCCTGCTCGAAGAGGTCGCGGACCCGGGAGGCGCCGACGCCCACGAACATCTCCACGAAGTCCGAGCCGGAGATGGAGAAGAACGGCACGTTGGCCTCGCCCGCGATGGCCTTGGCCAGGAGCGTCTTGCCGGTGCCGGGGGGGCCGACGAGCAGCACGCCCTTCGGGATCTTGCCGCCGAGCTTCTGGAACTTCTGCGGGTCCTTCAGGAAGTCGATGATCTCCCGCAGCTCTTCCTTGGCCTCGTCGACGCCGGCCACGTCGGCGAAGGTGATCTTGTTCTGCTTCTCCGAGATGAGGCGCGCCCGCGCCTTGCCGAAGGACAGCGCCTTGGCGCCACCGCCCTGCATCTGCCGCATGAAGAAGATCCAGACGGCGATGAAGAGCAGCATCGGGAACCACTGCAGCACGATCGTGTACCAGGGGTTCGAGTCCGGCGGCTTCACCGCGATGCGGACGCCGCGGTCCCGGAGCATCTTGATGAGGTCGGGGTAGTCGACGATGAACGTCCGGAGGGGCTGGCCGCCCTCCTTGAGGTTGTACGTGACGAGATTGCCCCTGATGACGACCGACTCGACCCGGCCCTGCTCGACCGCCTTGAGGAACTCCGAGAAGTTCGGCGATTCCTGGCCGCCCTGCTGGTTGGTGCTGAACACGGTGAAGAGCAGGATGACGATGAGCCCGATCACCATGAACAGCGCAAGGTTCTTGTAGAGCTGATTCATCCGGCTCGATTGTAGCACGCCGCGACAATGACGCAGCGCATCAGACGGGGTCCGGTCCGTCGGTCTCGAGCGCCGCGACGTGCGGAAGGTTGCGGTAGAGGCCCTGGTGGTCGAAGCCGTACCCGACGACGAACACGTTGGGGATCGTGAAGCCCACGTAGTCCAGGGCCACCTCCACCTTCCGCCGCTCGATCTTGTCGACGAGGACGCAGACGCGGAGCGTGGCGGGATGGCGTGCCTCGAGGGTGCGCTTCAGGTACGTCAGCGTCAGGCCGGTGTCCACGATGTCCTCCACGATGACGACGCGCCGGCCCTCGATGGGCATGGACAGATCGGACGTCAGCCGCACCTGCCCCGACGACCGCGTGCCGACGCTGTAGCTCGCGACGCCGATGAAGTCGGTGGTGACGTCCATCGGGACGGCCCGGATGAGGTCGGCCATGAAGAGGAAGGCGCCCTGGAGCACCCCGACCAGCACCGGCACCTCGCCCGCGTGGTCGCGCCCGATCTCCGCGCCCAGCTCCGCGATCCGCGCCCGCAGCTCCGTCTCGGAGATGAGGACGCGGCCGGGGCGGGGCGTCATGGATCAGCGCGTGGTGACGAACGCCTGCATCGCGCGCTCGCTGGCGAGGCGCGAGGCGACCGCGGCCGCGGCGTCGCGGGTCGCGTACGGGCCGATCCGGACCCGGTAGCGGGCGCCGGCGCTCGCGTCCGCCTCGACGATACGCGCCTGGAGCCCGGCCGCGCTCAGGCTGGCGCGCAGGGCTTCGGCCGCCGACCGCGCCCGGTACGCCCCGACCTGCACCGCGTACCGGGTGGCGCGGTCCGCACCGGCGGGATCGCGCTCCGCGGCGCGCTCGCCGCCCCGCGCGGGCAGCTCGACGCGCGACGCCGGCGCCGCCTCGACGGCGGGCCGCGCGGCGGCCGCCGGCGGCTCGGGCGGCGCCGAGACCTCCGCGCGCGGCGACGGCGGCTCACCGCGATCGGGCGGGCGCGCGGGCCGCGGCGGGCCCGCCGGCGCCAGCGCCGTCACCGGCGCGGCGAGCTCACGGTAGAACGTGAGCGCGGGGGGCGGACCCGCGGCACGCCGGAGCCCGTCGCTCTCCGGCGCCGGCGAGCGCGACGCCGATGCCCCCGCCCCCGTCAGGAGCGGCCAGTGCCGGCCGGTCCACAGGCCGGCCACGAACGTGAAGGTCAGGATCCCGAGGGCTCCGATCAGCGCCAGGACGGTGCCGGTGCGCGAGCCGCCGCGGGCGCGCTGCCGGGCGCCCATCACATGCTCTCCGGGGCCGCGACCCCGAGCAGCGCGAGCCCGTTCTCGATGACCTGGCCGACGGCGGCGCAGAGCGCGTAGCGCGCGAGCATGAGGCGTCGGTCCTCCTGGATCACGCGGTGCGTCTTGTAGTAGGGGTGGAAGACGCCCGCGAGCTCCTGGAGCCAGAAGGCCACGCGATGGGGCTCCAGCGCGCGCGCGGCGCCGCGCACGACGTCGGGAAAGTGCAGGAGCCGCCGGGCGAGCGCCTGCTCCTCCGGCGCCACGAGCGGCGTCAGGTCGATGGCGTCCCAGGCCGGGATGGCGATCCCCTGCTCGCGGGCCTGGCGGGCGATCGACCGGATGCGGGCGTGCGCGTACTGCACGTAGTAGACGGGGTTCTCGCTCGACTGCCGGGTGGCGACGGCCAGGTCGAACTCCAGCGGGCTGTCGTGGCGGCGCGTGAGGAAGGTGAAGCGGGCCGCGTCGCGGCCCACCTCCTCGAGCAGCTCCTCCATCAGGACGAACTCGCCGCGCCGCTTGGACATCCGCACGGGCTGGCCCTCGCGCAGGAGGGTCACCAGCTGCACGATGAGGATCTCCAGCGGATGGCCGAGCGCCTGCATGGCGGCCCGCATGCGCCCGACGTAGCCGTGGTGGTCGGGCCCGAGCAGATCGATCACCCGGTCGGCGTTCGAGAACTTCACGGCGTGGTGATAGGCCACGTCGACCCCGAAGTAGGTCACCTCGCCGCTCGAGCGCCGCAGCACGCGATCCTTGTCGTCCGCGGTCTCGTCGCCGATCTCGGAGGAGCGGAACCAGAGGGCGCCGTCCCGCTCGTAGGTGAGGCCGCGCGCGGCGAGATCGTCGAGGACGAGCTCGGGCAGCTGCTTGTCGCGCACGTCGTGCTGCTCGGAGGTCCACACGTCGAACTCGACGCCGTACTCGCGCAAAATCCGCCGCTGCCCCTCCACGATCCGGGCGACGGCCCACCGCCCCAGGCGCTCGGTCGGCCGCTCGCCGGAGGCGGCGAGGTGCGCGGCCAGCTCGGCCGGCGTCGTCAGGTGGTGGTCGGTCACGTACGTCCGGGCCAGCTCGACCAGGTACTCCCCGGGGTAGCCGCTGTCCGGGAGCGCAGCTGCCTCGCCGACCGCCTGGCGGACGCGGGCCTCGAAGGAGCGCGCGAGCGCCTCGAACTGGTTGCCGGCGTCGTTGACGTAGAACTCCGTCGTGACGTGCGCCCCCTGGGCCCGTAGCAGGCGGGCGAGCGCGTCGCCGATCGCGGCCGCCCGCGCGTTGACGATGACGAGGGGGCCGGTCGGGTTCGCCGAGACGAACTCGAGCCGGACGCGCTGCGCGGCGAGGAGGTCGCCCCGGCCCCACGTCTCGCCGGCGGCCAGCACCTCGCGGAGAGACTCGGCGCACCAGACGGGCGAGAGGAAGACGTTGACGAAGCCGGGGCCGGCCACCTCGAGCCGGGCCACCTCCGGCATCCGCGGAAAGCCCGCGACGATCGCCTCGGCGATCTGCCGGGGCGGCCGCCTCGCCGGCCGGGCGAGGGTCATGGCCACGTTCGTGGCGTAGTCCCCGTGCTCTCCCTGGCGGGGGATCTCCCACGCACAGTCGTCGACGGCGGGCAGCCCTGCCTCGCGCAGCGCTGCCCTGATCCCCTCGGTCAGCCGGTCCGTCAGGCTCATCGCGCAGACGACGAATCGCCGCGCGGGCGCGGCGATCAGCGCCATGATACGACCGCGTTGCGACGCTCCGGCAAGAAAAGCCGCGGCGCGGCGGGCGGCGGGGGGCGCGGGGTGGGATTGCTGTTCAGGCCAGGGCGAGCTTGATCGCGAGCATGAGACCGAGGGCGAGGGCGGCAGCTCGGTGGAGGAGGTGGATGGCTTTGTGGATGTCTTCGGCTTTGGGGAGGGGGCCGGTGCCGAGGCGGTAGGCGGTGGGTTTTTCGAGGGTGACGGTGAGGGCTCCGGCCATGGCGGCCATGGTGTGGCCGGAGTTGGGGCTAGCGGTGAGGCGGGCGTCGCGGCGCCACGCGGTCCAGGTCCGGCGCCCGAAGCCGGAGGCAGCGAGCAGGGCGAGCGCGGCGAGACGGGAGGGAAGAAGGTTGGCGGCATCGTC
>JAICGY010000258.1 GCA_025922915.1 Candidatus Methylomirabilota bacterium
GATGACGAGATCGCCCTCGCGGTGAGCCGGCGTCCATGCATCGACCGGCCACCGGCAGACGGAGCACACGTCCTTCATGCGCGGGCACCCTAGCATCCCGCCTCGAGGGAGACAAGCGCCGGCGCTCAGGCGCCGGGGGCCCCGCCCTCCGGGGCGCCGGCCGGCTGGCTCCCGGACCTCACGATCGAGTCGAGGAACGCGAGGGCCTCGTCACGGCTCCGCACACGGCCGAGGTCCTGGGCCTCCCGCGCGCGCGCCAGCAGCCGGCCGATCTCAGGCCCCGGCGGCAGCGCGTAGCGGGCGATCACGTCGCCGCCGCGCACCAGGGGCGCCGCCGCCAGCGTCCCCTGCTCCTCCGCCCACCCCGCCAGGAGGTCCCGGATCAGCGGCGCCCGTCGCCAGGCGACGAGCGGCGAGATGCCGGTGACGGCGGCCGCATCGACCAGGGCGAGCAGGAGCAGGTCGCGCGCGTCCTGCCCCAGGTCCCGGTAGAACCGGTATTGGGCGCGCCGGGTCACGCGACCGACCTGGCCCAGATGCATGGGACGCAGGTGGTGGCGCACGAGGCGCTCGACGAGCGCGGCCAGCCGCGCCGGCAGCCGCAGCCGCTCGGCGATCTCGCGCGCGCGGCGCGCCCCGACCACGTCGTGCTCGAAGAACCGCACGCGCCCCGCCACCTCCCGCCGCGTCTCGGGCTTGGCCACGTCGTGCAGGAGGGCGGCGAGCCGCAGCGCGACGCGCCGGTCGGCGCCCGCGCCGAGCGGCGCGACCAGGTGGGCGGCCAGCTCGTCGCCCACCGGGTCGAGCGCGGCCAGCCGGGGCAGCAAGCGGTCGCAGCCGCCGACGGCGCGGAGCGAGTGCTCGAGGACGTCGAAGCGGTGCGGCGCCGGCTGGGCCGTCGCCCGCATCGGCTCGACCTCCGGCAGCACGACGGCGAGCAGGGCGAGCGCGTCGGCCCGGCGCAGCGCGCGGCCGGCGTCGGGGAGCGCCAGCAGCAGCAGGAGCTCGTCGCGCACGCGCTCGGCCGCCACGGCTCGGAGATCGGCCGCGACCGCTCGCACCTCGCGGGCGGCGGCCGGAGTCAGCCGCAGGCCGAGCTGCGCCTCGAGCCGGACCGCCCGCAGGGCGCGCAGCGGATCGTCGGTCAGGACGCGCGACGACGGCGGGCGCAGCCGGCGGGCGCGGAGATCGGCGACCCCACCGCCGGGGTCGACCAGCCGGGCGCGGCCGCGCCCGAGCAGGCGGGTCAGGTCCACCGCCAGCGCGTTGACGGTGAAGTCGCGGGCCAGGAGATCGCCCTCGAGAGTCGGCGCGCGGAAGTCGCAGACGTCGACCTGCACCCCGGCCGCCGCCACGCGCCCCGCCCCGCGCTCGGCGTCGAGCACCACCGGCGTCGCGTCCAGGCGGTCGGCGAGCCGCCGGGTCAGCCCGAGCGCGCCGGCGGGCACGGCCAGGTCGACGTCCTTGACGGGCCGCCCGAGCAGCGCGTCACGGACGGCGCCGCCGACCACCACGGTGCCGGCCGGCGCGCCGGCGGCGTGGGCCGCGCGGAGCAGCGCCACCGCCGGGCGGCCGAGGCGCCCGAGGCGGAGCTCAGCCCCCGTCGAGAAAGCGGAGCCCATTGTCGCGGAAGATCTTGCGGCGCACGCTCTCGTCCAGCGTCCGCTCCCACGCCCACCGGCGCTCCTCGTCGTAGTCGTAGGGGATGAGCGGGAAGTCCGAGCCGAACAGGATCCGGTCCTGGTGCCGGACGATCGCGGCGTCCGGGATCGCCTGCGGGTCGGCCCCGACGTAGGGCCTCGCGCGCGGGCTCATGGCCATGGTCGTGTCGACGTAGAGGTGGGGATGGCGGTCGAGCAGTGCGAGGAACTCCGCGCTCTGGAACGCACCCATGTGCGCCACGCAGACGCGCAGCCGCGGGAAGCGCGCCATCACGCCGCGAAAGCGGTCGACGCCGGTGAACTCGTCCCGGTAGGGCATGGTGCCGACGTGCAGCACGAAGAGATGGCCGGCGGCCTCGGCCCGCTCGTAGACCGGCCAGAGCCGCGGGTCGTCGACGTGGAATCGCTGCACCGAGTGGTGGAACTTGAAGCCGCGCAGGCCGAGGTCCCCGGTGGCCTCGGCGGCGACGGCGGCCAGGTCGGGGTCGTCGGGATGCAGCGTCGCCAGCCCGACCGCCTCCGGCATCCGGGCGGCGGTCTTCGCCACCCAGCGGTTGAGCTCCCGGGCCATGCCCGGACGGTGCGCATAGGAGAAGAAGCAGAACCGCGCCACGCCCCGGGCCCGGAGGCTGTCGGCGACGGCGTCGGGGTCGAAGGGATGGGCGTTGATCCAGCCGTTCCGCGCGAACCAGCGCTCGATCGCCCGGGCCAGCCCGTCGGGGTGCAGGTGCACGTGGACGTCGACGCAGGGAAAGCCCGGCCCGAACGGCGACCGCCAGCCGGCGGCGGGCGCGGCGGCCTCCACCGGACTACCCGAGCTCGACCCCGCGCGGCCCGATCCGGTACTCGACGATCTCGTCGCTCATGGCGCTGCCCCGGTGCTTGACGACGCACAGCATGCGGGCGAGCCGGGTGCCGACCCGCTCGTGGCCGAGGACGATGATCGTGTTCGCGGTGGCCCCGATGTCGCCGGTGGCCACCTTGCGCGCGAGGACGTCGTCCAGCCGGACCTCCTCGGTGGTCACGAGCAGGAGCGTGGTGATCGCCGCGTGATCGTACCGGTGCGCGTCGATGAACGTGCGGTGCTTCCAGACCGGCAGGCAGATCTCCATCCCGAGCGTCTCGGCGTCGCGGTGGATCGTCTTCCGGTAGAGCTCGTCGAAGAGCCAGAACTGGATCGAGTCCGCCGGGCTGTCCATCGGCTCCACGCCGTCCACGACGACCCGCCGGGTCCCCGCGGCGAAGTGGAAGTACATGAACGGGCGGACGGTGTAGAGCGCGTGGTTGTACGCCGCCTTCCAGTTCCAGTCGAACTCCCAGCCGCCGTCGGGCGTGGGCACCTGGAAGTCGCCCAGGCGGCCCACCCAGCGCAGGGCGTTCGAGTAGTCGGCCGCCTGCTGCGCGGCCGGGGGGTACGGGTCGCTCATCGGCGTCACGGCGTGGGTCCACTCCGTGAGGCGCCAGTCGAAGAGCCGCGCCGCGTACTCCGCGTGCTGCTGGGAGTCGCCGCGGCCGTTCATGTCGACGAGGATGCCGCGCGCGCCGTCGGCCACGCGGCCGTGGTCGGCGAAGGTGAGTCCGAGGTGCGTCTTGCCGATGCCGGTGGCGCCGTAGACCACCGTGAGCGTGCCCGGCAGGAGGCCGCCGTCCAGCATCGCGTCGAGCCTGGGAACTCCGGTGGACACTCGCGTCGTCATGGCGCGCAATTCTACACGGGCCGGCCCTTGGCCACGAACTGACGCTCGTAGAGCGCCCGCAGCTCCGGCAGCGTGGTCGCCTGCCCCGGCGCCTTGTCCTCGCGCACCCGCGCGATGCGCGCGAACCGCAGCGCGAGGCCGGAGGGGTACGTGGGGCTGCGCTGGATCTCGTTGTACTCGACCTCCACGACGACCTCGGGGCGCACGCGCACCGTGTAGCCGTCGTCGCCGGTCGCCAGCCCGGTCAGGCGCGCCGTCATCGCGCCGAACTCCTCGTCGGTGAGGCCCTTGAAGGTCTTGCCGACGTCGGCGAAGCCCTCGCCGTCCCGGACGGCCAGGTGGTAGTTCGAGAGCCATCCGACGCGGCGGCCGGAGCCGCGGTCGGCCGCCACGATGACGCAGTCGATCGTCTCCGGCGTCTTGAGCTTGAGCCAGCGCTTGCCCCGGCCGCCCGGCTCGTAGGGCGAGCGCAGGTCCTTCGCCATCACGCCCTCGTGGCCGGCGGCGAGGGCGCGCGCGTGGAAGGCCCGCGCGGGCTCGACGGCGTCGACCACGAGACGCTCGGCCAGCCAGCGGCCCCCCGTGGCGGCGGCGAGGGCGGCCCAGCGGCGCTCGTAGGGCTCGTCCAGCAACGGGCGGCCCTCGTGGATCAGGCAGTCGAAGAAGTGGAGCGCCAGCGGCATCTCCCGGGCGAGCGCTTCCACGTCGTGCACGCGGCGGAAGCGCCGCATCAGCTCCTGGAAGGGCAGAGGCCGGCCGCCGGCGTCGAGCGCCACGACCTCGCCGTCCAGGACGAGGGGATCGCCGGCGAGATCGCGACGGGCGATCGCCACGACGTCCGGCAGGCTGCGCGTCACGTCGGACAGCCGCCGGGTCCAGATCGCCACGCGGTCGCCCGCCCGGTGCAGCTGGATGCGCGCGCCGTCGTACTTGAACTCGAGCGCGGTGCGGCCGCCGTGGGCGGCCAGCACCGCCTCGACATCGGTGGCGATCTCGGCGAGCATCGGCAGCAGCGGAATGAACGGGCGCGGCGCCACGCCGGCGAGCGCGGCGGCGCTGCCGGCACGGGCCAGGCGCGCGACGACCGCGGGATCGCCGAGGAAGAGCGTCGCGCGCCGCACCGCCGCGAGGTCCACGCCGGCCGCCTCCGCGATCGCCTCAAGCACGACGCCGTCGGAGACGCCGGTGCGCATCTCGCCGCCGACGATGCGGCCCAGCACGTCGCGCTCCTCCGGCGTGGCGCGCGCGGCCAGCGCGGCCAGCCGCGCCTCCCGCGCCCGGCGGGCCCCCGCCCCCGCCAGCTCGGCCACCTCCGCGAAGGCGGTGGCGACGTCGTCGAGCGTCAGCGCGGGGCCCTCGGTCCCCGCCGCGGCCGCCGGCATCCCCCGGACGCTCAGGACGCGCGGGTCCGAGGGCGGAAACGGGCGGCCGGTCAGGAACGTGACGGCGATCTCCACCTCGTGGGCCTCGACGGCGCTCAGGAAATGCGCGACGAGCCGGCGCTTGGCCAGCCGACCGGTCTGCGCGGCCAGGCTCCGGCAGAGGGCGGTGAACTCCGCGAACGACGTCACCGGATCATTCTAGAGGCAACGCCGGACCGCCGCGTGGCGTGGGCCGCGCGGCGGTCCGGCGGCGAAGACGTCAGGCGAAGAAGAAGATCAGCGCGGCGGACCAGGCGAGGAGCGAGGCGAGCGCGGCGGCCGCGCGGCCGATCTCCCCGCCCAGGGACACGCGGAAAGCCCGGGCGCGCGGGCGCGCGACCCTCCGCACGTGACGGGTGCTCCGGGGCGAAAAGAACGCCCGCGACCGGCGCGACGCGATCAGGCGGCGCTGGAGCGAGGGATAGCTATCGGCGTACGCATTCATCGGTGCCCCTCCGCAACCCCTCCGCGGGGGTGGCGGCCCCGCGCGGAGTCTCGACTGCCTCAGAACCCGCGCAGCAGCCCCACGACCTTGCCGAGGATCCTGACCGGCCGCTCGCGCGGGTCGACGACGATCGGGCGCATGGTCCGGTTCTCCGGCTTCAGGACCACGCGCTCGCCGTCGCGCTGGAAGCGCTTCACGGTGGCCTCCGGCGCGCTCCCATCGGACTCGACCAGGGCCACGACGATGTCGTTCGGCTGGGCGCTGTCCTGACGGCGGACGAGGACCAGGTCGCCGTCGCAGATGTGAGCCTCGATCATGCTGTCGCCTCGCACGCGCAAGGCGAAGACGTCCTCGCCCCGCCCGGGCAGGGCGGCCGCGGCAATCGGGAGATCGCCTTCCCGGTTCTCCTCGGCCAGGAGCGGCGTGCCGGCGGCGATCCGCCCGAGGACCGGGACCGCGATGGCCGCCCGGGCGGCGGCCATGTCCCGCAACGTGAACGCCCGCGAGGTGCGCCCGGACGAGGCGCGGCGCTGGAGCATGCCCTTGCGCTCCAGGGCCCGCAGGTGATCGAATGCTGCACGCGGCGTCACCCGGAATCGCTCCGCGAGCTCACGCACGGTCGGCGGCACACCCTGACGGCCCGTGAACGATCGGATGAAGCCCAGTACCTCGCGCTGCCTGGCGGTCAGCTCTCGCATCCGGCCCTCCTCGGGCGAGTCTCACTCA
>JAICGY010000259.1 GCA_025922915.1 Candidatus Methylomirabilota bacterium
ACGACTGACGCGCTCGCGGGCGTGGCGGCGGGAGGCGGGGTGCCCTTGCGAGGGCACGCTGCCGCACCGCCCGCGAGCGCGCAGTCATGGAGCCACGACGGGCAGGTAGCGCACCACACCGCCCAGAAGCCACGGCCCTCGCAAGGGCACCCCGCCTCCCGCCCCCGCGCCCGTCATCGCGTCCACGAACCCCTCGACGCACCCGGTGGCCAGCGCCGGCGACGCGCGTGAGCATTGACCTGAAATCGGAGGGCAGGCCACCGGGTCAGGGGCGGAAGAGACGGGGGAAGTCGGCGGCGATGGCGCGCTCGCCCTCGAGGGTGAGGCGGCCGTCGCGCAGGGCGGCCTCGACGGTGGTGGCGGCCGTGACCAGGGCGAGCAGCGTTCGCGCGTCCGCCGTCAGGGTGGCGTCCACGCGGCCGGGCGGCGCGCCGACGCGGGTGCCCCCGGCGCCGCCCGTCACGCGAAGCGCGAGATCCACGCGCGGCTCGCGGACCCGGACCAGGAAGGCCCGGGCGGGGGAGGCCTCGGCCGCGCAGGCCTCGAGGGCGAGCCGCAGCCACTCGGGCTCCACGCGCTCGCGCGCCCGGGCGGCCAGCAGGAAGCGGCTGCCCCAGCGCGCGAGCGCCAGCACCGCCGGCCGAAGCGCCTGGCCCGCCGGCGTCAGCGCGTAGACCGTCGTCGCCGACGGCGGCGGGAGCACGCGCCGCTCGACCACGCCGCGCCCCTCCAGCCGCAGCAGCCGCTCGGCGAGGACGCTCGTGCTGATCCCCGGGAGCCGGCCGCGGAGGTCGCCGAACCGGCGCGGCTCGGCGAGGAGCTCGCGCACCACCAGCAGCGTCCAGCGCTCGCCCACGACCTCGGCGGCGCGGGCGAGCGCGCAGAGCTGCGCGTACCGGGTCGAGGCCACGCCGCGAAGGTAATCGACCCCGCTTCGTGAACACAACCGGCAGGTTCGTTTCCAGAAGTGGCCCCGACCGCTCGTGTGCGACACGTGTCAGGGCCGATCGCCCCGGTGTTCTAGTCGTGCCCCCTAAGTTTTGGCTTGACATGGAGTTTCATTAGTCCGTACTGTTTCAGCAGATGCTGAAACGATCGGAGCAAGCGAAACATGCTCAAATCTGCGGAGATGCGGCGGCAGGTGGCTCAGCGTCTGAGAGAGCTGCTGCCGCGAGCGAAGGGCTGGGAGGAGACGTTCGACGCCCGGATCGGCGCTCAAACCGCGGATCTACTGGTGAAATTCCGCCTGGGCGAGCATGAGCAGATCCTCGTGGTCCAGGTGACGTCGCTGGGACAGCCGCGCCAGATCCGGGCCGCCGTGACGCGGCTGGCCGAGGCCCGTCGGGAGATGCCGGCCGCCTATCCCATGGCGGCCGCTGTCTACATCGGCCCCCAGAGCGCCCGGATCCTCAAGGACAACAACCTCGGCTTCGTCGACCTGTCGGGCAACTGCTACCTCTCGCTCGAGCACATCCACATCGAGAAGGAGGGCAAGCGGAACGTGCGGCCCTCCACGCGCCCGCTGCGCTCGCTGTTCGCGCCGCGGGCCACCCGGGTCGTGCGGGTGCTCCTGGCCGACGCGGGGCGCGCGTGGCGCCTCGAGGAGCTGGGGAAGGCGGCCGCGGTGAGCCTGGGCCACTCGCACAACGTCGTCCGCCGCCTCGAGGACCTCCGCTGGGCGGAGCGGGACGACGACCAGCGCATCCGGCTCAGCAAGCCGGCCGCCCTGCTGGAGGCATGGTCGGACTCGTACACCTACCGGCTCAACGACCTCACGTCGTACTTCGTGCCCGAGCGGTTCACGCGCCGGCTCATGGGCGACATCGCCCGGGCGGCGCAGGCGGAGAACCACCGCTACGCGTTCACGCTGAACGCCGGGCTCTCGCTGGTCGCGCCCCAGCCCCGTCTGCCCGCGGTGCACTGCTACCTCGAGGGCGATCCGGCCCCGGTGGCGGCCGCGCTCGGGCTCCGGCCGGGGGCCGAGGTCGATGCCGCGCTGCACTTCCTGATGCCGTACGACGTGGGGGTCTTCTACGGCCTGCTCGACAAGGGCGGCCTGAAGGTGGTGTGCCTGCCCCAGCTCTACGCGGATCTCGCCCACCATGAGCGCCGTGGCCCGGCCCAGGCCGAGCACCTGCGCCGGGAAGCGATGGGCTACTGAGGGGCGACAGGAAAGGGGGTGACGAACTCCATGGCGAAGAAGAAGGCGGCCAAGAAGAAGAAGTAAGCGCGCCCCGATGGCGCGCTCATCCCGGCGGTACCGAGGAGGTGAGATCTCGGATGGCGAAGAAGAAGGCGGCCAAGAAGAAGAAGAAGTAGGGATTGCGCTCGCGTCATGGTGGGGGGTGGCGGCCCTCCACCAGTCACCATTCGGGAGGGGGCATCGCCCCCTCCCGTCTGCTTCTGGGCCCCGTGCTTAAATGACCTTCGTGACCTTGCCCGCCTTGAGACAGCGCGTGCAGACGCGGACCCGCTGCGCCCTGCCCCCGATGAGCGCGCGCATGGAGACCAGGTTCGGCAGCCAGCGGCGGCGCGTCAGCTTGTGCGCGTGACTGACCGTGTTCCCGACGGCGGGATGCTTGCCGCAGACATCGCATCGCTGGGCCATGACCACTCCTTGGAATCGAGTTACGGACGACCGGGCCAGTCAGCCTGTATAGCACGATGACGCCCGCGGGGCAATCGAGCGCAGCGGCGGCAGCACCCGGCCTCGCCACCCCGCTTCAGTACGCCAGGGGCGTGGGGCCGCAGCGGGCGGGCCAGCTCGAGCGCAAGGGCCTCCGCACGGTCGGCGACGCGCTCTTCTTCCTGCCCCTCCGCCACGAGGACCGCACGCGGCTGACGCCGCTACGCGCGATCGTCGTCGGCCAGCCGGCGACCTGCGGCGGCACCATCGTGGGCATCAGCCCGCCCCCGCCGGGGCGGCGGCGGGCGCCGCTCGTCCTGATGCTGCGCGACGCGAGCGGCTTCGGCACCGCCACGCTCTTCGGGCGCGCCTATCTCACGCGCGTGCTGAAGCGCGGGCAGCGCCTCGTCGTCCACGGCAAGGGGGCCCGGTTCCAGAACGCGACGACCCTCCAGGTCACCGACTGGGAGCTCGTCGACTCCGGCGAGGACGACCGCATCCACACCGGCACGCTGGTGCCCGTCTACTCGAGCACGGAGGGGCTCCCGCAGCGCGCGCTCCGCGCCCTCATGTGGCGGCTGGTCGAGGCGCACGCGGCGCAGGTGCCCGAGACGCTGCCAGAGCCGGTGCGCCGCCGGCGCGCGCTCCTCGGCCTGCCGGAGGCGCTCCGGGCCATCCACTTCCCGCCCGGCGAGGCGGCGCTGGAGGCGGCCCGGCGCCGGCTCGTGTTCGAGGACCTGGTGCTGCTCCAGGTCGGCCTCGCCATCCTCCGGTCCCGGACGACCCGGGCGCGCGGCATCGCGCTGCAGCCCCGGGGCGCGCTCGTCGGCCGCCTCCGGGCCGCGCTCCCCTGGCCGCTGACCGCCGCCCAGGAGCGGGTGTGGGACGAGATCCGCCGGGACCTCGCGGCGCCCCACCCGATGCACCGCCTGCTCCAGGGCGACGTCGGCTCGGGCAAGACCATCGTGGCGGCGATGGCCATGCTCACCGCCGTCGAGGCCGGCGCCCAGGCCGCCCTGATGGCGCCCACCGAGATCCTCGCCGAGCAGCACGCGCTCACGCTGCGTCCGCTCCTGGAGCCGCTCGGCGTCCCCATCACGCTCCTGACCGCGGCCGTGTCCGCCCGCGAGCGCACGGCCCGCCGGCGGGCGCTGGCCGCGGGCGAGGCGGCCTGCGTGGTCGGCACGCATGCGCTCGTGCAGGAAGGGGTCGGGTTCCGGCGCCTGGGGCTCGTGGTCGTGGACGAGCAGCACCGGTTCGGCGTGGCCCAGCGCGCGCGGCTCAAGGCGAAGGGCGAGCACCCACACCTGCTCGTGATGACGGCCACCCCGATCCCGCGCACGCTGGCGCTCACGCTGCACGGCGACCTCGACGTCAGCGTGCTCGACCAGCTGCCGCCCGGCCGCCGTCCCGTGAAGACGGTGGCGCGGACGGAGAGCCGGCGGCCGCAGATCTACGCGTTCCTCTGCGAGCAGGTCGCCGCCGGGCGGCAGGTCTACGTCGTCTACCCGCTGATCGAGGAGTCCGAGGCGCTGGACCTGAAGGCGGCCACCGCGATGGCCGAGCGGCTGCAGAAGGAGGTCTTCCCGGACCGGGTGGTGGGTCTGCTGCACGGGCGCCTGGCCTTCGACGAGAAGGAGGCGATGATGCGGCGGTTCAAGGCGGGCGAGGTGCACGTGCTCGTCTCGACCACGGTGATCGAGGTCGGCATCGACGTGCCCAACGCCTCCGTGATGCTGATCGAGCACGCCGAGCGCTTCGGCCTCTCGCAGCTCCACCAGCTGCGCGGCCGTGTCGGCCGCGGGCCCTGGACCTCCTACTGCATCCTCATGA
Source organism: Candidatus Methylomirabilota bacterium (assembly GCA_025922915.1). Taxonomy (GTDB): domain Bacteria; phylum Methylomirabilota; class Methylomirabilia; order Rokubacteriales; family CSP1-6; genus JAICGY01. The sequence goes on from JAICGY010000259.1 coordinate 4,460, forward strand.
CGGCCGGCCGGCTCGGCGAGGACGCCGAGCGGCGCATCGCGGCCATGGTGGAGACCACCGACGGCTTCAGGATCGCCGAGGCCGATCTCGCCCTGCGCGGCCCGGGCGAGTTCTTCGGCACGCGCCAGTCCGGGCTCCCCGAGCTCCGGCTCGCCGATCTGCTGCGCGACGGGGCGACGCTGGAGGAGGCGCGGCGGGAGGCGCTGGCCATCGTGGCCGCCGATCCGGAGCTGCGGGCTCCCGAGCACCGCGGGCTGCGGCAGGCGCTGCTCGACCGGTGGCGGGGCCGGCTCGCGCTCGCCTCCGCGGGATGACGCGGGCCGCGGAGGCGCCATGAGAATCCTCGCCGGCGCCCTGAAGGGCCGGCGGCTGGTCACGCCGCGCGGCGCGGTGACGCGCCCGACGGCGGATCAGGTGCGGCTCGCGCTGATGGACACCCTGGTGCCGCGGCTGCCGGGGGCCCGGTTCCTCGATCTCTTCGCGGGGGCAGGCGGCGTGGGTCTCGAGGCCCTCTCGCGCGGCGCCGCCCACGCGACGCTGGTGGAGCGCGATGCGCGCGCCGTCGGCGCCCTGCGGACCAACGTCGACGCGCTCGGGGTGGCGGCCGCGGTCCGCATCCGCCGCGGCGACGTGCTCCGCGAGATCGCGGCCCTGGCGCGCGCCGGCGAGCGCTTCGACGTGGTGTTTCTCGACCCGCCGTACGAGACCGACGCGGCCGGTCCGGCCCTGGCAGCGCTCGTCGCCGGAGGCCTCGTCGCGGCGGAGGGGGTCGTGATCGTGCAGCACCTCACGAAGCGCCCGCCGCCCACCCCCGCCGGCCTCGTCGCCCACAGGACGCGCCGGTTCGGCGAGACCACCCTGACGTTCTATCGGCCTCGTCGCCTTGACTTGCCCGCGAGCGGGTGAGTACGATTCGACGTTTCCAGACCGCGCGGAGGCAGGGGGACCGTGGGCAAGCGCGCCGTGTATCCCGGGATGTTCGACCCCATCCACAACGGGCACCTCGACGTCATCCGGCGCAGCCTGCTCATCTTCGACGAGGTCGTGGTGGCGGTCGTCGCCAACCCGTCCAAGGCGCCGCTCTTCTCGACCCGCGAGCGGCTCGAGCTGATCGACGAGGCGACCGCGAACCTCGGGCACGGCAGCCGGTTTCGCATCGTGGGATTCGACGGCCTGCTCATCGACCTCGTGGCCCGCGAGCGCGCCGACTGCATCGTGCGCGGCATCCGGGCGGTCTCGGACTTCGAGTACGAGTTCCAGATGGCCCTGATGAACCGCAAGCTCCGGTCCACCGTCGAGACGGTCTTCTTGATGCCCGACGAGAAGTACACGTACGTGTCGTCGCGGCTCATCAAGGAGGTCGCCAGCTTCGGCGCCTCCGTCGCCGAGATGGTGCCACCCGTCGTCGACAAGCGGCTCCGCGAGAAATTTCCCCCCCGGTAGCGGGCGCCGGCCCGCCAAGAGGAGCGTCCCGTGCTGGCTGATCGG